>LICD01000018.1 GCA_001438145.1 OM182 bacterium BACL3 MAG-120619-bin3
CTTCGCAGCGGCGATGAATGGCTTGTTACACAATTCTTAATCCTCGCAGACGCGCTATCAAGCTAGCTTGCGGGGCGTTTTTTAGTCGATCGCTACCCCGACCACCTGAATCAACTGACTGTAATCGCTGTGTCCTGACAGTATTTTCTCAATTCCGTCTTGGCGCATAGTTCGCATGCCATCCTGTGCTGCCTGGTGACGCAACTCATCAAGGCTCGCGCGCCGGTAAATCAAACCCCGCAACCGGCTTCCACACACAAGCATCTCATGGATAGCCATACGCCCTTTGTAACCCGTGCCTCCGCACTCGCTGCACCCAACGGCCTTACACAATGTCCATTGCCTAGTTTCAAGTCCGTGATTGACGAAATCTTCCTCTCCATACCACTCCAATAGACGGAGCCTTTCGCTCTCGCCTGGCTCGTAGGCCTGTTTACAATTAGCGCACAGCGTCCGCATGAGTCGCTGCGCCAGAACACCTAACAGCGCGTCAGAGAAATTGATTGGGTCAAGGCCAAGATCTAACAGCCGCGTGATCGTTTCCGGCGCAGAATTGGTGTGCAGGGTCGACAGCACGAGGTGTCCAGTCAGGGAGGCCTCAATCCCGATATTAGCCGTTTCTTTGTCCCTCATTTCACCAATCAGAATGACATCCGGATCAGCCCTCAGAAATGCGCGCATCGCCATGGCGAAGGTAAAATTGATTTTGGATTGCACCTGCACCTGCTGCAGACCATCCTGAGTGATCTCTACAGGATCCTCGGCAGTCCAAATCTTCCTCTCAGGCGTGTTGAGCTTGCTCAAAACGGCATGCAAGGTTGTTGTTTTACCCGACCCTGTTGGGCCCACAACAAGAAACAACCCATGGGGCTGTGTCGCGATTGTCATAATTTCGCGCTGATTCGCGACACTCAAACTTAAAGTCTCGAGCTGCATGGGGCTGCCTGGCGTCAACAACCGCATAACCACGCTCTCGCCATGCACAGTCGGCAATGTTGCGACCCGCATTTCGATATGACGATCGGCGAGTTTCAGTTTGCACTTCCCGTCTTGGGGAAGCCGCCGTTCGGCAATATTCAATCTCGAAATAACTTTGACCCTCGCGATCGCGGCTGCACAGTGCTCTTCGGGTATCACTAACAACTGTCGACAGAGGCCGTCTACCCGAATCCTGACACTGCCAGGTGCACCCTCTCGACTCGGTTCGATATGGATATCAGATGCGCCTAGCCTATCCGCCTCGGCGATAACTCGATTAACAAGCTGAATCATCCCCGAGGTTTCACTGCCATGGTCTTCGTCATCGAGGCGTTCGGGCTGCGCCGCTTTGCTCTGAGAGGCGAGGACAGAGAAAAGATCTTCGAAGCTGGTTGATGATTCAGGAGGGGAGTCATCACGAAGAAACAGATGGATATGCTCGGGCAGGCCAACGCGGAAAACGTAATTTCGCGCGTTGAGAACGCCTTGAATTTCCATAATGCGTTGATGATTCGAAGGGTCATCGATAAGGATGACCGCCTCGTTTTTGTCTCCCGCAACAGGGAGCCACAGGTTTTTGCGCAAATACCCTTTGCTAATATTCTCGAGTAATCGCAGCGGCAAAATCAACGCTGGGTCATAGGCCATAAAAGGGACGCGGTAGTGATGCGCAAGCGACTTGCCTATCGCCTCTGCTGAGAGGCTATAGTTGTCCATGAGCACACTAGACACGGAGGCTCCTCGAAGCGACGCATTGGCCTGCGCGTCGGCAAGGTCTCTGCTGCTTAAACTCCCCTGTTTAACCAATTGATCGAACGGGCCACCATTACTCTGAAGCGACTCCCGAAACTGACGCGCGAGCATCTGGCTAACAAACGCCGCTCGTTTTAGATCGCTTGAGTCGAAACTGGGGTCTCCTTCAAAATTAATTAGCTGCAAGACACCAAGCATGACCTCATCTTTAATTGGCACAGCGATCATCGGTTTTATAGGCCAGCCTCGCTCGTCGCTAAAGCGCCGATCAAATTGGAGACGGGGGTGAATATCAACAAGCTCGCTGGTGTCGTTTACATCATTGATGAGAATGGAACGCTGACTTAATGCGACATAGCCGGCAACCGACGTAGCGCTAAAGTGGACGCGTATCTCACTCGAGGAATTGTATTCGGCGTCCCCTCCTCGATAAATCGCCAGAAGCTCTTTGCCGTTCTCTACGCACTGATAAACCGTAAACAGGCGCACGCCTAAAATATCTAACAGCCCCTCTCCAACAGTCTCGAGAGCCACTTCAAGCGTTTTCGACTGACGAATTATTTGATAAATCGCTTTGAGTCTTGCTAGAAACTGCTCCTCTGAAAGACGCTCCCCTCCCCTAATGCCTTGCACTAACATCTAATACCTCGAGTCGAATGACACTGACCTGCCCTCAGTTGGCTAGGCTTGATATGATGAGCACTGCCGGCGCAGACGCTCGTTGGTTTTACGGCGAGGACTTTTCATATGCCTAACACGACAAAAACCGCCCTACCTTTTACTCTCGTGGCCCTCGCTGCTCTGGCTGCAATGTTTAGCCATGCGGGTTTTAGCCAAGAACAATCCGACACTGTTTTGCCACGACTCAACACCGCCGACGCAGAGTGGCTGGGAGAGCGAATCTTCGCGAACGAGTGCGCAGCGCAGCGTGCGTGCCTGACAAGTTGGAACGAAGGCGAAGACTTCCCTTCACTTGGTATAGGCCATTTCATTTGGTTTCAGCGAAATCAGGACGAAATTTTTGCGGAAACCTTCCCAGATCTCCTAACTTACCTTGCCGAAACAGGCATAACGCTGCCGAAGTGGCTACAGCCGAATAATCTAGTTACCAATAACGACCGGCCTGATGGTGATATTCGTGCGGGCATAGACTCGCCTTGGGAATCGCGAGCTGATTTTTACCAAGACATCGACAGCCGCCGCATGGAAGAACTCAGGACGCTGCTCGATACGACGCGGCGAGAGCAGGCGCAATTCATCATCGCAAGGCTTGAGAACAGCATTGGGGGTATAGTTTCGCAGGCTCCGTCTGCCGAGCGTGAGCGCTTGCAGAGACGCGTAGAAAAGCTCTCGACTTGCCATTCGCCCGCTGGACTTTATGCGCTTATCGACTATGTGCATTTTAAAGGCACAGGGCTCGCCGAAGGGGAGCGCTACGCAGGCCAAGGGTGGGGACTACAGCAAGTGCTCAGCGCCATGAGCGACGACCTGCCCGCCCTCGATAGCTTCGCATCAGCAGCAAAAGCAACCCTTGAACGGCGAGTAGCCAATGCCCCGATCGAGCGACGAGAGCAGCGCTGGCTAAAGGGCTGGCACAATCGTATAGACACCTACCTTACGGCGGCAACGCTGCCAACTGCTCGTGGCGAGTGTAAGTAGAGGCTCTAATGCGCCTACTATTGATTCGTTGTTTTATAGATCGTTACGAGAACAATGATTGACCTTTAGCCGTAATCCCTTACTCTTTGCACGCTGTAAGGCATTAGAACTAAACCAGTAACAGAGCGCGTAAAATGACTCTCGAAAGATCGAACATCGCTGCAATGCAGGGCTATGCGCCGGGCGAGCAGCCACAAGACCTAACGACTATCAAACTCAACACGAATGAGAATCCGTACCCCCCTAGCCCTGAGGTGGCGGCGGCGCTCTCTGCCTTCGATGTAGCTAGTTTGCGGCGCTACCCAAACCCTATTGCCGACGAGTTTCGCCGCATTGCCGCCGACCTCCACGGGCTATCTCTCGACAATGTGATTCCCACCAATGGCGGCGACGAGCTCCTGCGCCTCATGCTTACCACATTCGTTGCCGAAGGAGAGGTGGTGGCGACTACTAAGCCAACCTATTCGCTTTATCCGGTGCTCGCTGCCATTCAAGGCGCAAAGCTCTCCGAGATCGACCTTGATGAGCAGTGGCGACTACCTAGCGACCTGATACAACAGCTACATGAAATTAAGGCTAAGGCATTCATTCTCGTGAATCCGCATGCACCAACAGGCAGCTTAGTGTCGAGTGCCACAATCGCCGAAATCGCCGAAAATTTCGACGGCGTACTCGTCGTCGATGAAGCCTATATCGATTTCGTCGACCCCGACCTCGAACACAATTGCGTGCCGCTTCTGCAGCGCTTCGACAATCTGTTAATACTGCGCACAATGAGCAAAGGCTATTCGCTCGCTGGCCTGCGTTTCGGCTATGGCCTTGCGGCAAAAAAACTCGCTGCACCGATGCTTTTTAAAACGCGAGACAGTTACAACACTGATGCCATCTCGCAGCGGCTTGCCGCTGCCGCTCTCGCCTCCCAGTCCTATGCTAAAAGCACTTGGAACAAGGTAAGAGAGAGCAGAGAAAAAATGTTTGCCGAACTCACCTCAATGGGGCTTACCTGTCTTGCTAGCCAAAGCAATTTTCTGCTCTGCACGATTCCCGAGTCCATTGGCGCGCCCCGCGCTTACGCTGCGCTCAAAGAGAAAGGTGTCTTGGTGCGCTATTTCGATCAAGATAGGCTTCGCGACAAACTGCGGATATCTATTGGCACAGAGGAAGAAAACAGCCGACTCATTCGGGCCTTAGCCGACCTCTGCCGAAGTGAGTCCTAGACGCGACTCGTTAACAGCCTCATTGAATGGGCAGTCAGAGAATGACTACGACACAAAATTCAACGACAGACAAAGGTGAAGGTGCTGACAGAGTTCACCCTTGCCCGTCTTGCAAAAAGCCGATGCGCCGAATCGATGGTCGCATGGGGCCGTTTTGGGGATGCAGCGATTTCCCTACTTGCAGAGCGACGCTGAACGAGGTCGATGGCAAACCCAGCGCCGACATCAATCCAGATTATCGCTGCCCGCTATGCACGCGAAAACTCGTGCGCGCCGATAAAGACAAAGGTGAGTATTGGTTTTGCAGTGGTTATAACAAGGGCTGCAAGGTGAAGCTTGATGATCATGAAGGCAGGCCTAAACAAGCGCATCGCTGCAAAAAATGCGGGCAGCTTCTTGTGAAACGCGAAGGCAAAAACGGCCCTTTTTGGGGCTGCAGCAGCTACCCGGTTTGCACCGCAAGCTACAATGACTTAGAGGGCAGACCGGCTTTATGATTTTCTCGTTTTTAAAACTAAGAAAAAAGACAGCGGCGGCATTAAGCGGAATACTTATCGGCGCGGGCAGTCTGTGGGGCCTGTCTTTATGGCAGGATATTCCGCTCATCGCACTCGCTAATGAACTCGGTGCGATCGCCCTGTTACTGCTCATCATAGTGAGCGTCGCCGCATTCATTGGCCTGATTCTCAGTCGCTTTCGCCGCTAGTCTCGGCGCCTGCTCACCGCAGCTGACATAACCACTGCGTCTTCACGGTCGCCCCCCGCCGCACCATAGCCGTCGGGATAATAGCCCTTGCGCTCGCCGATACGGCTGAATCCAAGAGACTCGTAAAGGCTAATAGCAGCGACATTCGAACGCCTCACTTCAAGAAAGCACGTTTCTGCCTCAAGCTTTTCTGCTTTCTCTAAAAGAAGTTTAAACAGCTTCTTGCCTAAGCCGCGCCGTTGAAAGTCAGGCGCGACGCAGAGCGTGAGGAGGTGGCACTCGCCAATAGCGACTGACATCACGCCATGCGCGACAATCTGATTTTTGCTAGCAAGTACCCAGCATTGATAACCCGATCTTAGGCAATCGACAAAAATTCGTTTACTCCAAGGAGAAACATAGGCCGCAGCCTCGTTGAGCACAACCAGATCAAGGTCGCTAGAGCGCATTGCACGTGCGAAGAATTCGTTTGCCGGGGTTTCGGGTAACATGAGGAGAGTAACTAATTCCTGATAAACCATTCGGGCGTTATTTGGGCGTTAGTTTATAGACACGCCACTGCATTTTTGAGACAGACTGCGTGTCAGCCTAGGTTTTGTGATTTTCTATACGCGCCAATACCGGCTGCAGATCGGCCCACACCTCGCGCTTTAGCGAGGCGAACGATAGCATCGCCGACAAGCTTGCCAGTAGCGTCTGATTAAAAGGCATGTTCAAAGCAATCTCAGCGATTAAAGGCTCCACGACACCGGCGAAAACAATGAGCTCTTCGAACCGGTCGCCATCGTGTCGACGACGAATAAATCCGGCGAGCGCAGCCGCGCCAGCTTGGTCGCTGCTCGATAGCCCAAGGTCATTTTCGAGCGGCCAGTTAAAGGCCTCATGAACGGGTCTCGGGCTGTGCTGATCAGCATTCAACCCACAGGCAAGCAGTATTGCCGACAGCAGTTTTTTAGCGCGCGCCTTATCTTCGTCTTTTGCCAGCGGCGGAATTTCGTAAAGAATCGCAACGCCTCGAGCCGTCATAAAATAGCCAAGATCGAATCGCATAGTGCCCGTGACCGACACAGCCTCTCGCCTCCCCCGAACCTGAGGTTTCACCGCAGCCGCTTCGCTCTCCGGCGCTCCGGACGCGCTCGCCAATGGCTTCTGGTTAACCGACACGCCCCTTGTACGTTCTTTGGCGTGATTGCCTAAGTCGATGACAGGCCTATCGGGATTCTTGCTGCGGAAACGCGGTATTTCCTGATGCGTGGAGGGCGCACTCGGTAACGAGGATTCGAGCGGTGCGACCTTACCGGGCTCTGATGGCTCTGGTGGCTCTGGTGGCTCTGAGGTGCCGACAGACAAGTCGGGCGTAGCGAGAAAATCATACTCAGGCGAAGCTTTAGCGCCGTCCAATACGTAACGTGGAAAATAGACCTGCACGCCCATGGCGCGCAAATAAGCCTGCCGACTCGTCTCTTCCATTTCGTTTACTTCGCTCGTCTTCGGCTGGACCGGCGGCCCACTAACCCCTAATTCGTGTCAAAGAGCGCCCGGTGATTCATCCTCGAAGCTACTTTTATACTGCTCGAAATCGTCTCGAAAGCGACTCGAGACCGACGCGAGGCCAACTTAAAAGCTGCTTACAGGCTATTCAATAGCCAGCGAAAGAATCCGGCTGTCTCTGACAGCGGAAGAGTAGCAGTTAGCCAAGCTTTCAACAACGTAGGGACCCCGATTGACACAACCGAGAGGCATTTGAAGTGGTCGCCTTTTCGTGATTGAATCCTGCTAGTTTCTTGCGTCTCGACCTAGTGATCGTCGAGCGATTAACTCTCCAAATTCCACCCTATCCATGAGGCAGCAGTAATGAGAGCAATACTTTGTAAATCACACGGACCGGCCGAAAATCTCAGCCTCGAAACGGTCGACGACCTTGTACCTGCAGCGGAAGAGGCCATTGTCGAAGTCTATTCAGCGGCACTCAATTTTCCAGATGGACTTCAAATTCAAGGCAAATACCAATTCCAACCCGACATGCCTTTCTCTCCTGGCTCTGAGGTCGGCGGTGTAATCATTGCTGTTGGCGCCTCGCTCGCAGGCTTCTCTATCGGCGATCGAGTCATGGCAACGCCTGGCATCGGCGGCCTAGCCGAGCAGGTCAGCGTAAAGGCAGAGGGGCTTCGTAAAATCCCCGACAGCATGGACTTCAAGAGCGCCGCTAGCTTTGCCATGGTCTATACCACCTCTTATCACGCGCTCAAGCAACGAGCGAATCTTCAACCAGGCGAGACGCTTTTGGTCTTGGGCGCAAGCGGTGGCGTCGGGCTCGCCGCCGTCGAGCTGGGTAAGCTAATGGGCGCGCGTGTCATCGCTGCAGCAAGTTCTGATGAGAAACTAGAGTTTGTCAAAGCGGCACAGCCCGATGAGCTACTCAACTATGGCGACGGGGAACTCAAAGAGAAGGTCAACGCTCTCACCGGCGGCAAAGGCGCAGATGTAATCTACGACCCCGTCGGTGGAGACCTATTCGACCAAAGCTGTCGCTGCATCGCCTGGAACGGCCGCCTGCTTGTCGTTGGCTTCGCCAGCGGCCGTATCCCCGAATACAAGGCTAACCTCGCTCTACTTAAAGGTTCTTCGATGGTAGGCGTTTTTCTCGGCCGCTTCCGTAAAGAAGAACCGTCCGCCTATGAAAATAACTTCGCCGAACTCTTTAGTCTTTACGAGCAAGGTAAACTCAAGCCAATCGTCACCGAGTCCTTCGCGTTCGAAGACTATGTAGCCGCGTTCAACGTGTTTACCGAGCGCAAGGTCATGGGCAAGGTCACTCTCGAGATCAAAACAGAGGCGTAACCTCAAGCAAAAGAGACTGTAACCAGAGCGGCGCTGAGCTTTGCTAGTGCGCCGCAAAAAACAACACAGAATAAGAAACCAAGGCCAAAGCATGCTCAGCGACCAGCAAATTAAGGAAGACCTAGAGAGACTTAAGGATATCGCCCTCGCGACAAAGGCGGTGGGGAGCGAATACGAAACACACACCGAAAACGTAATGGGCACCGAGCTGGATGTTTTCAGCAACATCCCCCCGACTCTCGGCGCCTACTACACACTCGCCAATGGAGTAAAAGACGACTGCTTCCTCGTCTACCAAGACGAGCGATTCACCTTCGGTGAGAGCCTCACTCTTTCGCGACGCTTCGCCCGCGCGTTAATCGAAAAATACAAGATCCAGAAAGGCGACCGTGTCGCCATCTGCGCTCGAAATTCTCCCGAGTGGTGTCTCGCCTTTATGGCTATCACGCAAATAGGCGCGATTGCCGTTCCTATGAACTCTTGGTGGCAGGGTCGTGAAATCGAATATGGCTTAACCGACAGCGGCAGCAAGCTCGTTATCACCGACCCGCCGCGCCTCGCACAGATGCAAGATTCGCTAACGCGCTTGGGAATCGATGCAGTCATTGCGAAGCCTGAAGACGATTCTCACTATCCGGAGTTCTATTCCGTTGCTAACAGCTTCGAACCCTACACAGACGCAGACATCGCGCAGTTTGATGTGGCGCCCGATGATCGCGCAACAATCCTTTATACCTCGGGGTCAACTGGCAACCCAAAAGGCGTGCTGTCGAGTCACCGCAACACGCTGAGCGCACTTTACACATGGAAGTTTGTTAAAGACATAACCGAGACGCTGCGGCCCGAGTTAGTCGATGAAAACCCAGAATTTCAACCGGCGCTGCTCGCCAACGTACCGTTATTCCATTGCACTGGAAGCCACGCACAATTCCTCGCGAGCTTTCTGTACGCCCGCAAATTCGTCATGATGTTTAAATGGGATCCCGACATTGCGCTCGATCTCATAGAGAAGGAGCGCATCTCAATTCTGCATGGCGTTCCTACCATGGCATGGGAGGTGATGCAGTCCGAAAAATTCGCCACCACTGATCTGCGCAGCTTACGGAGCGTGCAAGCTGGAGGCGCGCCGCGCCCACCCGAACACCTGAACCTCATTACGGCTAAATTTCCTGAGAAAGCGATACCGGGTCTAGGCTATGGTCTGACCGAAACTAATGCGATAGGTGCGATTATTTCGGGTTCTTTCTATCTCGCCCGACCTAACAGTACAGGCCGCCCAACCCCGCCTGTCACCAGTGTGCGCATTGTTGACGAGGCTGGAAGCGAACTGCCCGCAGGGGGCATCGGAGAGGTCTGCATTAAGGGCCCCACCGTGATGCATGGCTATTGGAATCAGCCCGAGGCAACGGCCCAAGTAATTAAAGACGGATGGTTCCACACCGGCGATATTGGGATGCTCGATGAACTCGGCTTCTTGATCCTATTAGACAGAGCGAAAGACATCGTTATTCGAGGCGGCGAGAACATTGGCTGCGCCGAGGTTGAATACGCGATCGCCGAACACCCGAGCGTGAGCGAAGTGTCGGTTTACGGCATTCCCGACACTCGACTCGGCGAAGTCCCTTGTGCCACGGTGATGCTTAAAAAAGAGGCGACTCTCGATGAGGCAGAGATGCGAGCCTTTCTCCGCAATCGACTCGCGGCCTTTAAGGTCCCCGCTCGATTCTACTTTCAGCACGACCAACTGCCGCGTATAGCAACAGGGAAAATTGCGAAAAAGGAACTGCGCAAACAGACTATCGCACTTTTGGAACTCGCCTAGCGCTCACGTTCGAAGCGGTTTATCGCTCGATGGCAAAATTCGATGGCTACGTCACCGGCTGGCCCTAGAAGAAAGCTGCCCTTAAAGGCCAGTTAAGCAAGTTTGCTTAGTTGGCCTTTTTACAATTAGAAAACCCCCTCTTTAACCCTCGAAACACGCAGCCGCTGGGTGCCCAAAATAGTTCTCGACTGGCGCATAATCCTTGATTAGAATCCGCCAAAATTGGACTGCAAATTTGATCTCTAGCCCTTTAGGGAAACGTATAGCAAGACGATAAACCGATTGATAGACAGGCGTTCACTTTAAGTCAAACTTTTGATTGTGAGGGTGCTATGAAAGAAGAAGATTGGGACGGCGAAGCCGATGACGATGTCGAGTCTTTTGACTCTTCAGAGGAAAACAATGAGTTAGAGACTGACGAACAAACCGACGCGTCACTCTCAACGAAAAAGCTGAAGCCAGGCGTAACGGATCTTAGACGAAGAATAGAAGACAGACTCGAGAGCAAAAGGCTCCGCGAGGCATTCGAGTTCGACGACGACTTCGACGACGACTACGATGAGCCCCTAGGCCGTTTAGGCTAGCCTGCCAAAGGCCAAACCAGCAGCAATAACGGTATTGCTACCGCGACGATTACCACCTCGAGTGGTAATCCGACGCGCCAGTAATCGCCAAACTCATATCCCCCCGGCCCCATGATCAGGGCATTATTTTGGTGCCCAATCGGCGTCAAAAACGCACAAGACGCGCCTATTGCGACCGCCATCAAGAACGTGTCTGGGTTAAGGCCTAGTGTCGTCGCTATGCTGTAAGCTATCGGCGCCATAAGGATGGCGGTTGCCGCATTGTTCAAGACATCCGACACAGTCATTGTCACGACTAAAATTAGTGTTAGCAGCAGAACCGGCGAATAGTCCCCCGCTATATTTAAAATCCCCCCTACCAGAACCTGCGTCGCGCCGGTGGTTTCGAGCGCGCTTCCCAACGGTATAAGTGCGCCCAAGAGTACCACCACAGGCCAATCGACGCCGTCGTAGAGTTCGCGCACAGGCACAATCGAACGAAGAACCATGGCCACACAGGCGAGTCCTAGCGCTAGCTGAATCGACACAAGCCCTACCGCCGTAGAGGCGATCGCCGCAACAAAAATTATCAGCGCCGGCAATGAGTTCTCTCCTCGCTTCAAATCAAGCGACCTCGTCGCCAGAGGGTAACAAGCGAGTTTAGTGATGGCGTCTTGCAGCGCGTCCTCGTCCCCGTGGAGCAATAGCACATCGCCCACGCGGATGACAAAGTCGCGTAATCGACTTCGGTGGGGCGTGCCAGAGCGCGAGGCAGCAAGCAGATTGACGCCATAGCGGCGATTAAATCGGCTCTCCGCAGGCGTGCGGCCCACGAGTGGTGAACGCGGAGTCACGACTATCTCAAGCATCTGTGAATCGGCGGAATGAAGCAGTTCACGCGTCGAATTTTCGGCGCTTACCAGCGCAAATTTGTGTTCTGTGGTGAATCCGTCGATGTCTTCCTGAGAACCCTGTAGCACGAGAATGTCGCCGGACCTCAGTAGTTGCCGCCTGTTCACAACAGGCGACACCTGACGTTTGCTCTGCAGAGTAACGAGATCCATCTTCTGCGCCTCTAAGGCGTTCTTTAACTCACCGACAGGCTGGCCGACAAAATCACTGTCCTCGCCCACTTTTGCTTCGAACAAATAGCGTTCTATGTCGAATCCTTCGCTACCCGCGGCCTGCTTTCTTACTTTCACAAGCTTCGAGCCAAAGACGAGCATAAACACAATACCGGCAAGCGCTACTCCGCCGCCGACCGGAGCAAAATCGAACATCGTAAAAGCTTGCCCCGTAACCTCTTCACGGTAGTTCGCGATGAGAATATTTGGGGGGGGTGCCGATGAGCGTGACTAGCCCACCCAATATCGAGCCAAACGAGAGCGGCATCAGCACGCTAGCCGGTGAGCGCCCTGCCTTGTTAGTCGATTGGATAGCGATTGGCATCAGTAGCGCGAGCGCGCCGACATTATTCATAAACATAGACAAAAACGCGGCGATAAATGACAGCACAGCAATATGGAGAGACGGACGCGATGACAAGGGCTCGATCGCGCTGGTGACAAATTCGACAGCGCCCGAACGCGATAACCCAAAGCTTACGATGAGGACGAGAACCACCGTGATTGTCGCTGGGTTACCAAATCCTGCAAAGAGCTGTGACTGCGGCACGAGACCAAAGAGTGCGGCAGTAAAAAGCGCGCCGAGGGCAACAACATCGTAGCGCCAGCGTCCCCACACCAAAAGAATAAGGAGGCAAACCAACACGAACATGAGCTGTAATTGATCGAGCGTTTCGGCGTCGAACATGTAATCTCCGCAGTCAGATAATATCGAAGTTAAGGGCATTTAATCCGGCGATTTCCCCGCAAAGCTTATCGCCTTTAGCTACTGCCGCGACCCCCGCGGGCGTGCCCGTATAAATAATATCTCCTGCCTTTAGCTCAAACAGCCGCGACAGCTGTTCGATTATCTCTGCCACGCTCCAGATCATCTGGCCTAGCAGGGCCGACTGCCTTAGTTCGTCGTTAACCGTCAGACAGATAGGCGTATCAGTCGACGGGGCGAAATTCGCCTTCGGTGTTAAGGCAGAAAGCGGCGCCGATTGATCGAAGCCTTTCGCTGTATCCCAGGGGCGACCATGCTTCTTTGCGATGGACTGTAAGTCTCGTCGCGTAAAATCGATGCCTACACCATAGCCATAGACACACGCAGCGGCTTCAGCCAGCGTGAGATCTCGGCCACCGCTTGCCAGAGCGACGACCAACTCGACCTCATGATGCAGATCAGAGGTGGCCTGCGGATAACGAACCGCTTCACCGTCAGTCACGAGCGCCGACGCTGGTTTGGAAAAGAAAACGGGCGGTTCAGACCTCGGATCTCCGCCCATCTCTGCGACGTGGTCGGCGTAGTTACGACCGACGCAATAAACGCGGTGCACTGGAAAACGCGCGTCCAATCCAACGACGGGAACAGACACTTGTGGTGGAGGCGAAATCACATAATCCATTGACTTACTCCGCGCAGCCAAGCGCAAGGCCTGACGTTATTTGTTGGTTTTTAAACACAGTTAACTGAGTGCGATTTTCAATCTCATCGAGCGTTGTGAGTGCCTCACAGTAATGGCGATGACTTTCTGTCGACGATGCAAAAGCAAACGCGGCATACTGCCCATTGAACACGGCAATTTTAAAGAAGCCTTCTTCTTCAAATTCCGTTGCCTGCAGCGGCCCGCTCACCACAAAGATTGCTTCGCTACGCCCGCTTTCGTCGGTGACCTGTTGCGCAGCCAATTCGTTTAGCGCCTGATCTAGCAGCGACCAAGGCCCCTGCCTTAAATCGCTAGGCAGTCGCGCTCTATTCGACAGAAGATTGAGTTCATCCCAGAAAGGCGTTGCAGAGAAACTGGTCATTGGGGCGAGACGCCCCTGTTCGGCAGCGAGCAAAGTGACCTCGGTGAGACGGTAGTCGCGGTCCTGGGAATCTGTCAGGTCTGGCTGCAACAGACGCGTTCGCGCATCTGCTGCGAGTTGCTGTGCGCGGGAACCTTCGAGCAGCGTATCCGCCGCCCACTCCCGCGGCAGAAGAGACGCAACCCCAATGCCCTCGCCTACGATACGGTAAGCGACCCAACGCGGCAGTTGCCCTTCTCCTAGAGAGTCGATCTGCGCGGCAAACAGCTGCCGCACAACAATCTCATCGGCAGCGTCATCGCCCTGCCAAACAGGGCATGAGCCATTAAGACAATGAGCAACAATCGGCTCGAGGCTTGCCGCTTTGAGCCCGCCGCTTATTATTCCGAGGACGACAGCGAGCGCACTTGCGTGCACTGCATGAAGCAGTGTTTTACTAACAAGAAAAACACTCGCATGTGATTGACCTAGCGCGAGAGTAAAATAAACACCCTCCCTGTGCATTTTCACTCAGCATTAACCCATCGGGTAAGGGATTAGCTTGTGCACTTCATCGCACCGCTTCATTACCTCATCCGACAGCGTTACCTCTAATGCCGCTAACGACTCCTCGAGTTGCGCGGCAGTGCGCGCACCAATAATCGTCGAAGCGACGAAATCGAAATTCATACTCCACGCAGTGGCAAGCGTGACCGGCGACATGCCTAAGTCTTTCGCAATCTCGAGATACTTTGCAGTTGCCGCTAGCGTGCCCTCGTTGACAAATCTATCCGCCATCGCCCGCTGGCGGGGATTATCGTGATAGTGATAGTCGCCGAAACGGCAGCCTTTAGGCACCTCAGGGACATTGTATTTACCGCTCAGCACACCACCACCGATTGGCGAATACGGGAGTAATGACACGTTTTCCTGACGACAGGCGTCGGCCAATTCGTCGAGGAAACGTCTGTGCAGTAAAGAGAAGTTATTTTGAATCGACTGGAACTTCGCCAGCCCTTCGTATGAGGCAATAGTATTCGCCTTCGTGAGCCCGTAGGTTGTCTCATTAGACGTCCCAAGATAACGAACCTTACCTGCCTGGACTAAGCGATCGAGTGCCTCCATCGACTCTTCGATTGGCACGATGGGGTCTGGCCAGTGAACTTGGTAAAGATCTATATAGTCGGTGCCGAGTCGACGCAAACTACCTTCGATAGCAGTCTCGATATGAAACCGGTCTATCGCAGTCATCCCGTGACGAACCGGTGGCACAAACCAGCCCGCCGCCGCGCCTGCAACTTTGGTCGCAACAATAAGCGAGTCGCGCGGCTTCGTCTGAATCCACTCCCCGACTATTTTCTCCGTGACACCGACCGTTTCGGCATTCGGCGGCACTGGGTAGACCTCGGCGGTATCAAAAAAATTAATACCGCGATCGTATGCAGTATCAAGAATCTTAAACGATTCTTTTTTGTCGCTCCAACTGCCGAAACTCATTGTGCCCATGCAGATTGGCGTGACACGAAGGCCACTCTTGCCGATATAACGGTATTCCATAATGTCGTCCTTATTCGTTTCTATAATTCTTTACGCGGCTGCTGCACGCTAATCGCATTGATCACCGAGATAGCCACCACCGCCGCAATAGCCGGCATCTTGTATTTGTATAGCGAGACCGTCGGGGTCACTAAAATACACTTCAGGCGTCCCCCCTACTACGCCTCCTCGATTAGGTTGCCGCAGGCTCACCCAATGAGTCAGCGCTCGGGGTGGCCGTTGTCCATCACTCGGGACTAAGCCATAAGCCGTTAACCGCGCACGAACAGCCTCAACATCGAACTCAGCCACACTCAAACTGACATGATCGGTGCGGCCCGGCACGCTTGGAGACGAGTTATCGGTACCTCCGACATACATCAAAAATTGCAGGCCATCGCCAAGGCTAACAGTTGGCGAAGTCGGGCCCTGATAAGCGAGTATACCGAGGCCGAGGCCTTCGAAGAACAGGCGATTGCCACGCTCGTAGTTGGCCACAAAATTAGTAAAGTGGTTAATGCCCTGCGCCGAAAGCAACCCCTCAGCACTCGCTGCGGCGGCACACGCACCGCAATCGTCTGTGGACATAACCCTGTACACAATGCCCTCGGCATCGGCAAAAAACAGCGCGTCTTGGCCCCATTTTTCGTCGCTCCAGAACCGCATTGCGCGAGTTAAAGGCCTTTGTTCCTGAGCCTCGATAGGCGAAAAACCAAGCTGCGACAATTCTTGCGAGACAGCTTGCCTATCGAAATTACGCACACCTAAGCCAATCCAAGCAAAGCCAAGCGGCTCATCGCCCTCGGCTTCCGAAAGAATAAAATGCTGATTACTTGTACCAAGTGCATAGGTCGCGCGTTTAGCATCGCGCACCGGCGCTGCGCCAAAAACATCGCTGTAAAATCGCACAGATCTGTCTATGTCGCTCACTCGCAGGGCGAACGCTTGGTAACCAACGAGCGCAAGTGCGGGTAAGTTTTGCTGCGGCTGCGCATGCACAGAATTCATGCTAAAAAAATAAAGACCAAACAGGCAGCCCAAACGCAGCGGTGCGCAAACTAATTGCAAGAAATTACGCATCGGTCTGTCCCACTCTCTATGTGCGCACTTAACATTCACGCGATTGATTTTTGGCATCGGCTGCGAGGTTCTAGGAAGGCAACTGCTCTATCGCCCCACCTTCGGCCTTCCAGTTCTCCATGCCGCCTTGCATATGCGCAACACCTTCGGCGCCCATTCGTTTTAGAGTCTGAGCGGCAAGCGCAGAGCGCCAACCCTTATTGCAATAAAGTATCAGGCTGTCTACCTCGTCGAATTCACGTCGATAGTAAGGGCTTTCGGGGTCAATCCAAAATTCGAGCATACCTCGGGGTATATGAAGGGAACCCGCAATGCGCCCTTCTCTTTTAACCTCGCGCACATCCCTCAGGTCGACGAGCAGAAGGCTGCCAGTAGACGAATCGAGCGCTGCTCGAACCTGCGCAGGACTCAAGGTCTCAATTTCTTTCTCGGCTTCGGCAACTAGGTCGCGAAAGCTGCTCGTTAGTTTATTCATTACGTGGTTATTCCTTTATTCTCGCGAGCATTCGATTTTCATCATTGGTCCGCCTCATAGAGCAGGTACATTCTGGTTGCCGGCGTTCAGTCTCCTCAGCCCCAAGCCAAGTACAAGTGCACCGCCTGCTATCGCAAGCAGAAGCAGCTGACTTATTCCTAACAATCCGCCTGCGGGAAGCGCGAGGGTAATACCCGCAATACCTACTAAGGCCCGCACAACCCAACTGAGCGCGCCGCGGCCCAAATCACCCAAGCCTATTAAGTAGCCCTGCAGTGCAGCGGAAACTAAGGCGACACCGACTAGCGCAGTTGATAATGCCTGAAGATTCTCGAACCACGAACCTTGCAAGAGAAGTGCAGGATTAAACACAAAGAAGAAAGGCACAAAATAGATAATTGCGCCAAGCCGCATCGCTTCGAATCCTGCGCGCATGGGCGACACCTGTGCAACCGACGCTGCGGCAAACGCTGCCAGTGCAACAGGCGGCGTAATGAAACTCAACATACCCCAATACATCACAAACATGTGGCTCGCGAGAGGATCGAGCCCCGAGTTAGTCAATGCAGGAACCAGCACGATGGCGAGAAAGATGTAAGCGGCGGTTACCGTCATACCAATGCCCAAAATAAAACTGGTAAGCGCACCCATGAGCAGAAGGACAAGCACATTGTCGCCGGCTAAATAGACGAGATCGTTAGCAATTGTGCCAGCGATGCCCGTCACCGCGAGGCCACCAATGATGAGGCCGATGGCAGCGAGAATTCCCGCAAGCTCGGCAAGAAGCTTACCCATAGTCGCCACTAACTCGAGCAGCTTATTCACGTTGAGCCTGTGCTTGGTAAACTGATTGATAACGAGTAACAACGCAGTCGCATAGAACGGCGCAACAGCTTCACGCTGCATGAAGACAAGCATCCAAATTAAGGCAGCAAACACAGCAATGAAATACCACCCGTCGCGGAATACCTCGCCTATTTTAGGCAACTCCTCTTTTGGCAAGCCCTGTAAATTATCGCGCGCAGCGTGGGCATCAATTTGCATAAACAGGCCAAAAAAATAAAGAAGCGATGGAACAATTGCGGCGATCGCAACGGTGACGTAACTGATATTGAGAAAGCTCGCCATGACAAACGCAGTAGCGCCCATAATAGGCGGCATTAACACGCCGCCCGTCGATGCACAGGCTTCGACTCCCGCCGCATATTCGCGCGTAAACCCAATACGCTGCATCGCGGGAATCGACAGTGGCCCGGTGGTGAGCACGTTGCTTATAGGCCCACCGCTCATCGAGCCCATGAGGCCGCTTGAGAAAATTGACACCTTCGCGGGCCCACCACGCTTATGCCCGAGCAGTGCGAAAGCGAGATTGATGAAAAAAGGACCCCCGCCGGTGTATTGCAGCGAGACGCCGAAAACCAGAAAGCCAAAAACAAGCTGGGCGAACACCTGCATGGGTATGCCAAACAGACTTTCCTCGCCCATTACGTGAAACATAGCGACTTCTTGAACAGGAATACTAAGCGCAGCCATCACGTCGGGCAGTTTATCGGCGAAAGTTGGGTAAAGTGAGAACACAGCGACGATGGCGAAAACTGGCCAACCGCCCGCGCGCCTGCCGGCCTCCATGACGATAACCCATGTCACCAAAGCCAGCCAAACGCCGATCGGCGGTGCTGCATACTCCCACGCTTCGAGCACAATACGCTCGGCATAAAAAGCAAAGTACGAGAAAACACAGGCTATGACGAGCATGATCACGATGTCATACCACGGCACGTGGGTTGGGCTGTGCTTAGTCGCCGGAAACGTCACAAACACCATGCTCAGCATGACCCCAGTGATGAGATACATATAGCGACTGTCGAGCAAAACATAGCCAACGAAAAAGCCTAAATTAAATACCTGATTAATCGCGAGAAGAATCGACACCCCGGTAAGCATCGCCATTACTGTGCGCCATCGAGAGGACAGTGCGCGGTAACGAATACTTGGTACAGGTGCGTCCGCTTTGAGCCCTATGTCACCGCTAACCTTTGGTGACACCGAAGACTGAGTACTACTTTGCTGTTCGCTCATAATGTTTTTCACTTGTTGCTGACGCTATTCGTTTTACGACCCGACCCGAGGCCTGAGAGTTAGCCGCTAGAGGCTGTCTGCGAGGGTGACAAGACCCGCAGCTTCTAACGCAGTGAGACGGGCAACAAGCCACGCCTTCTCAAAGTCTCGATAATCATCCGGAGCTACGGGGACGAAAGCATCCCATGCTTGTTTCAGTATCGCTTGCCGGTGAAGGTTTTTCGCGTTTTGCGCAGCTGCTGCGGGCGTCCATTCACCGCTCTCTTTAAAGTAACGAATTGCCCCCTCATGGAAAGGTAAAAAGGCTTGTTCCAATTTCTGACGCGCGAACGTCCACCCCATCGCGCCAGGCGCGCTGTCTTTATACTCTTCATAGTGGCGATGCATAATCTTGACGGTGCTATACACCATCGCCTCCTCCGATGTATCGAGACCAACGAGCAGTGGATACGCCGACGTAAACACTTCTAATCCCTCAGCAGGCAATGTCGGACCTTCGAAGGCGATATGTGGAACATACCAAGGCAGACGTTGACGGACACGCGCAATAGCCTCGGCATCATCGTGCGGGAGAGCGGGAAATCTCAGGCCGCGAGGCGACGCATCGACACGTAAAAAAGGCGGTGAGTTACACGCACCACCGGCCGCATCTGCACGGTTATTAAGAATCGCATCGATCGATGCGTTGTAACCACCCACCTCGACCCGCGTGACGTCGTCCCATGTCAAATTTGCGTAAGACAGCAACGCGGCGGTCGCGTTATTAAGCGACGGTGCGCCCTGCACGAAGGTTACGCGCTTACCCTTGAGATCGGCGACGCCGAAAATATTTGCATCTGCAGCCGTCGCGAAGGTGAAAGAACAGCTGTCCGAAAAATTTGATAGGAGCGCGCGCACCGGTTGGGGCCCCCAAATTTTTGAGGCGAAATTGAGAATCCCTTCTTGCGCGTAAACCGCCTCCGAACCGCCGGCGGAAAAATGCACGCGACCCGCCCGCAGCGTCGCTAGCCGAGAAACGTCATTACGCCCCGGGATCACCCGCAGGTTAACGCCATAGGTTCGCTGCAATATGTTGCCTAGCGCAACGGCCTGACTGTAGCCACCCGTGCCGGTCGGATAGGCAGACCATGCCATGGTGCGAGGGAGTTCGATACCCGACTGCGCAGGCACAGAGCCCACACTCGCGGCAAACGTAGTCCCAACCGTAACAAAGGATGTGATTGCGAGTCGGAAAAGAAAAGCAGAACAGGGTAGAAAGGAAAAAATGCGAGCGATCATTGGGCGACTCGTCTCCTTTTAAGAGGCATCGAATAAGAGGCATCAAAGTAACGGCTTTGAGGATCATTAAAGTGCGCCAAAACCGGCCGCGTTAAACTCGTTCGAGCATAACCTAGCACCTAGGACAATGCCACACGCTGCCTAATCTCTCACTGCCAATTAGTCCCATAGCCCCTCGCTGGCAGGGGGCAAACCTTCGCCGACGATTGCCCCGGACGTCTAGCAAGTTGTTCACCACCATGCATTGCGGTGGCGCTACATATCCTTCTATACTCAGACACAATTCTTATAAAAAACCAAAGCCTAGCGCTCTCAGTCACATGCACCTCGGTGTGGGGTCACAGACCTAGGCTTTACTTTGCAACCGCTTCATCGGGGGAAAACACAATGCCATTTCGCAGCGCACTTCATTCGACAATTTGTCACAACACAAATGAATTTCAAGAGAGCAACGCGCCAGCAGGAATGAAATCAGTGCGCCCAATTGCAGCAGCACTCGCGATTGGCCTCATGTTAGCCAGTTGTGCACCCGACGAACCCTCCCTGCCCGAACTTAGCTTCGAAGAAGCGCTTCAAGAGAAGCTCATCATGGCGCAGCCGGGCGATGTTATCGAAATCCCCGCCGGCGTCCATGAAATGACGCGCAGCCTGTCTCTGAATGCGCCAGGCGTTACTATCCGCGGACAAGGGATGGATGTCTCGATCCTCTCTTTCAAAAATCAAGCGCAGGGCGCCGAAGGGCTACTAGTTAATGCCAACGATTTCGTCCTCGAGGACCTCGCGCTCGAAGACACCGTCGGCGACGCGCTCAAAATTAATCAGAGCGAGAATGTGGTCATCCGCAATGTCCGCACCGAATGGACCGGTGGCCCACTAACCACCAATGGCGCCTATGGTATATACCCTGTCCAGTCTAAGAACATTCTCATTGACGGCGCCGTTGCGATCGGCGCCTCTGACGCTGGCATCTATGTGGGGCAGTCGAGCCAAATCATCGTGCGCAATTCACGCGCCGAATACAATGTAGCTGGCATCGAGATCGAAAACTCTACCTTTGCCGATGTATACGACAACGTGGCGACTAATAATACAGGCGGAATACTGGTCTTCGATTTACCCAACCTGCCTGTTCAAGGAGGCCGCAATACGCGCGTATTTAATAACGACATTGTGAGCAATAATGTCGACAATTTCGCGCCCGAAGGCAATATCGTTGGCACCGTTCCCGCAGGCACAGGCATGATGGTGCTCGCCAACGATAGCATCGAGATATTTGGCAATCGCTTCGCCGACAATCAAACGACTAACGTGATGGTCGTTAGCTATCTGATTAACGGCCTGCCGATTGATGATCCCAACTATGACCCTTTCCCTGAGGCTATTTATATTCACAGCAATAGCTTCGAAGGCGGCGGCGAAAATCCCGATTCAGAGCCTTTGATCGCATTGCAAGCCGCAACAGGTCAGCCTATTCCAGATGTTGTTTGGGGCGGGGCAATCAT
>LICD01000019.1 GCA_001438145.1 OM182 bacterium BACL3 MAG-120619-bin3
GAGAATCCCTCTGCGGGTTCGCGACTACCGAGCATGCGCGCATCGCTCGAGTTGGACTCAACCGATTTCGCAGGCACAGAGCTAGGCCATGTCACCCCGTTGCTCAGCAGTGACGCGCGCAACTCACCGGCAGACACTTTCGATCCGTTGACAATAATCAGATCAGCATCGCCTAAACGGCTAAGCGGTTCCCGTAATGGTCCTGCAGGCAAACAAAGCTCATTGCCAAATTTTCTCTCTCCGTCCACGACTATTAACTCGATATCTCGCGCCATCGCATAGTGTTGCAAGCCATCATCACTGAGGACAACATCAATCGAATGCTCACCCAACAAGGTCTCAATAGCAGCGACGCGATCAGGGTCGATTACGACAGGACACCCGCAGTGTTTGGCAATGAGCAGCGCCTCGTCACCCGACTCCTCGACCGCTGTCCCACCTGTCACTGCGACAGGGAAAATTGCAGCTTTGCTGCCATAGCCGCGACTGACAACTCCCGGCTTAAATCCTTTTTTCTGCAAATGCGTTACAAGCGCAATGAGCAGAGGCGTCTTACCGGTTCCACCAACGCTAATATTGCCCACAACGATAACCGGCACAGGCCAAGGCTTTGCTGTAGCGGCAAGCTGGCTTCTCCTTCTGGCGGCTAAGCGTTTAAAAAGCGCATGCAGCGGCCACAAGAAATACAGCCAAAGCGCCTTGCTGTACCAAGCTCGCTCAATCAGTCTCATTGGGTTTTCTCGATCGGTTCACGCGTGGCGATACTCAAGCTTGCAAATCCGGCGCGCCCGATAGCCTCCATCGCAGTGACGACCGATTGGTGCTGCACCTCAGCGTCTGCCACTAGCACCACCAAAAGGGATACATCGCCGCCGGATTCAAGCTCGAGCCCACGCACGAGACTGTCCACTTCCGCATTCACAAGGCGACGTCCATTGATCGCATATCCGCCCTCCTTATCGACTAACACTTCAATCGATTCGGTCGCGTTTTCAGCGCTGCCTGATGCCTCTGGCAATGACACTAGGAGTCGCGTCTCGCGGCTAAAACTAGTTGTAACCATAAAAAAGATAAGCAATAGAAAAACGATGTCTATTAACGGCGTCAAATTTAACGCCGGCAGCTCGCGCCGAACTTGCCTAAACTTCACGCGCCGCTACTCCTTAACTCTACCGTTTTGTCGCTGTGTAATGCGTCGACAAGCTTTAGTGATTCTTGCTCGAGACCTAAGACTAGCGCATCAACCTTGCGCAGAAAAAACCGATGCGCCGCATAGGCAGGAATAGCGACACAGAGCCCTGCTGCGGTTGAAACCAACGCTTCTGAAATACCACCCGCCAGTGCATTCGCATCACCTGTGCCAACAACCATTATCTGGCCAAATACACGAATCATACCGACCACTGTACCTAGCAATCCCAACAACGGCGTCACCGCAGCTATTGTGCCGAGAGTTTCGAGATACCGTTCTAGTTCATGCACAATCTGTGCGGCAGTTAACTCGATGGATTCGATCATCGCAGCACGACCAAACTTGCTATTAGACAAACCAACAACCAAAAGCCGCCCTAGTGGAGAAGCTCGCCTGACTTCTCTCAAGCGCGAGGAATCGAGCTGCCCGTTCTTAATCCAGGTCCAAACCTGCGCGAGCGCGTACTTAGGCATCACCCTCGCCGTGCTGAGTGTCCATGCTCTCTCTATAACAATCGCAATGGCGATAACAGAACAGAGCAAGATCGGCAGCATCAAAAGTCCGCCTGAGTTAAGTATGTCGAACACTGTGTGGGCTCCTAAGCTTAGAGGTGACAGCCTCGCGGCGGCCCTATCAGCTGCGTCGCTTGGCAAGGCATTTAGGGTTCTAATCTTAGCATAGGCATCAGGGTATGGGTCTCCAATAGCGCCGGTTTGTCAGCCGATAGGCGCGCGGTGGCGACACCACTCCCCTCTCATCTAGTCTGAGGCTTAGCATCCCCGTTACAGCGGTGTTGAAAACGGGTGTCTCTAAGATTTCATACCGTCGGAGCACTTCAGGGTGTGGGTGTCCGAACGAATTTTTGTAACCGGCTGCAACGATCACTATCTCAGGGTCCACCCGCTTTAGCAGCGCATAGGATGACGAAGTTTTGCTGCCGTGATGCGGTGCGACCATAACCGTTGCTCGCAGCTGCTCTTGGTAGCGCAGAGCCAAACTTGCCTCCTCGGCCCGTTCGATATCGCCGGTTAGCAGCACCGCTGCCTCGCCCAAAGTGACTTTAAGTACACAAGAGTGCGAATTCCGCGAATTCTGGGAGCCTCGCCTGCCCCCCACAGACTCACCTACAGCCTGTGACACCGGGCTAAGGTAAGAAAAGACTACACCATCCCAGCGCCATGAATCGCCACGACGACACGGGCGTGCATCCATTGCTCTAGCACCGAGATAGCCTTGAAAGGTGGAGAAGTTCTCAGCGTACCCGCCTACATGAATGTCCGCTACGGCAACCGAGCGAAGAACGCCCACTGCGCCGCCCGCATGATCGTTGTCGGCGTGGCTTATAACGAGCCTGTCTAGCCGATTTATCCCTAATACTCTCAGCGCAGGTCGAATCACTGCGCTTCCCATCTCAAACTCTGCACTGAGGCTCGCGCCGGCGTCATACAAAAGTGCGTGACAATTTGTTCTTATTATCAGTGCTAATCCTTGACCCACGTCCAACTGATCTAGCCGAAGAGACGGCTGAGCCTGATTACATTCGCCTGCCTGAGCCTCAGAGCGCCAGTCGAGATTATTAAGACCAAGCATGACTGTCCACATTCCACAGACACAGCGAGCACGCCAGCCAATCGGAACAAGACACGCGCAGAGACAGACAAACGCCACAAGGTAAGAGGCAATAGATGGCGTAACTTGGGGTTCCCAAAGTAGATTTAACTCGGCGCCTACTGCCAATAGGCGCACTAACTGATCGCAGAGAAAATCAGCAATCACAATCGCACCCAAAGCGCTTTGTCCCAGTAGAGCCACATCTAACACGGCTAGTAATGAGGCCGGAAGCAATGCAAGGGTGAGAAAAGGAATCGCGAGCAAATTAATTATTGGCGCAAGCAGAGAAACCCTCACGCCAAAGACGAGCAGAGGGAGAATGAGTCCCAGCGTGACAACAATTTGAGGAAAAGCGAATTGCCTCGTGCGCGCAGAAAACCTAGAGAGGAGCGGCGTGTCATTAACGCTTTCCTCAATCGGCGGACGCTGAGGTGGCGCAGCAAAGAGAACCAACACAGAAACCGCAACGAAACTAAGCCAAAAGCCTGAGCCTGTTGCGGCAAGCGGAGAAAGAACAAGAACAAAAGTCAGCGCAAACAGCAGCCCTGTGATAACACCGAAGCGTCGCGAGGAAAGCCTCGAAACCGCGAATACCGTAAGCATCGCAACGGCGCGCTGCGTAGGTAGACTCCAGCCCGTAAACAGGGCAAACCCGGCTGTGCCAAGCAAGCTAAACCAGAGGCAAAATTTTATGCAGTGAGGCGCACGGGAAGCGGCGGCGGGCAAACAAACGAGGCAGATTCGCCATAACGCCCGCGACACCATAACCAAGAACACAGCGATCATCCCGACATGAAGACCTGACACTACGAGAAGATGAGTTGTTCCAGTCGCGCGTAATTGATTCCATAATGATTGCGACACCAAACTAGAATCGCCAAGTCCCAGCGCCAACACGATACCGGTATTTTTCGCGTTTGCGCTGCTTTCTAGCAACCTTTTGCGTATGTCGAAGCGACGCTGCTCGATTAGCACTGAGAGAGAAGGCCACGTTTTATCCATTTCACTTTCTAAAGCTGCCGTTAACTCACCTCGCACATAACCCTTGGCAAGAATTTTGTTGCGGAACAAAAACGCTTCGTAGTCGAACCCGCCTGGATTCGAGAAGCCATGCGGTCTGTTCAGCTTGACGACAAGTTGCAGAAAGGTCCCTGGCTTTAGTTTGGCCGGATACTCGAGCGGCGTTGCCTCATGCGTGCTGACCGAACCCTTTTCGACCAAACCTCTAGGGACGTAATAACTCAAGAGAACTTTGCCAGCAAAAGGAATGTGAGCGCTGCAGTCTGCGGAAGCGACTGTCTCGGATGGGCGTTTAGTTTTACTCGCGTCGCTTAAGAGACACGCAGCACTGACGTCGAACTGAAAGCGGTATGCGGCGCCCGCGACCGTCGGCATATTCAACACCCGTCCCTCTATGAGCAAAGGGATGCCCTCTAAAGACGGCGCTAACTGACGACTCAACTGATTGTCGGCCGTCTGCGCATGAAACAGCGCGCCGCCACAGAAGGCCGCAGAGACAGCAAGCAAATATGCGATACTAGATTTGTGCGCGCCAATGAAGGCTGAACGGCTCAATACCACAAGGATCGCTGTTAAAATTTGTAACCCGAGCAGCCATAACAGCCACAGAACTATGTGAGCTAAACTCGAGGCCCACGTTACAGAGAGTATGCCAAGGCAAAATGCCGAGAGAAGAAGTCGCATGCGCCACCTTTGCAGTGGCTCTTAACTCTAGTGTAGCTATCCCTTGTAGGCGAGTTTCGGCCGAACTAAACAGACCTAACTAATCGCCACGCAGCACCGATGCAGGGCGCAACGCGGCAGCCTGCCGCGCCGGATAGAGAGACGCGAGAACCGAGAGGAGTAGGACGCCCGCGGCAATGCCCGCTATATCAGACGCGAGTATTTGCGAAGGCAAAAAATCAATCGGATAAATTTCGGGGTTCAGCAACACCACACCTGTCAACACTTCGAAGGCAGCGGCGATCTCGCCCACCCAAAGAGCCCCAAGCAATCCTAGGCCAACACCGGCGGCTATGCCGAGCAGAGCGATAGCGGCGCCCTGCCAAAGAAAAATGGCCTGAACCGTATTTGCATTAGCCCCGAGCGTCATGAGTATCGCGACATCGTCGCGCTTGTCTCGCACAATCATTACCAGACTGACGACGAGATTAAACGCAGCGATGGCAATCAGAAGCCACAGCATGAAGCTGATAATACTGCGCGAGAATTGAATATTTCGGTAGATTGCGCCGAGTGTCGCAGTCCAACTTTCGATAATGATCGAGCCATCGTATTGGCTACTCAATCTGTTTCTTACCCTATCTGCCACAAGCACGTCTTCAGTGACCACATGAAAAGCGGTTTGTGGCGCTCTAATCCGGAGCAGGGCCCGCGCATCGTCGAGCGTGAGTGTAATCAAATTGGCGTCGAGCTGCTCGCTGCCCACGCGGGTAATGGCGGCAACCTTAAACGACTTAAAGGTCGGCAGCGTGGCTAACGGATTCGGTGTGAATTTGGGTGAGAAGACATCGATAGAGTCCCCTACTTCAACCCCAAGATCCCGCGCCAGCGTTGCGCCTATAACAACGTGCCAACGTGACTTGGTCAATTGGTCAAGGCTTCCTGCTATCGTGTAGCGTCCCAATCGTGCGAAGGACTCGCTTTCGGTATCAACCCCATTCATGGCTATGGCGCGGCTCGTGGTAGGTGTAGCGACCACGCCAAGGCTTGAGACAACACGCGAAAGAGAGACTACCTCGCTTGTCGCGGTCAGGCTGGCGCCGAGCGCATCCCATTGCTCACGACTGAGTTCTCGCTCACTACTAACAACCAGATGCGGAATAATGCCGAGCACATTCTCGCGCACTTCGCGCTCGAATCCATTCATAACCGACAAAACGACAATGAGTAGTGACACGCCAAACGCAAGTCCTGCGACCGAGATCAACGACATAAACGACACCAACGAGCTCGATGACCCTGCTCGCACATACCGTGAGCCAATCCGGCGAGCAAGGCGCAGCGACCGTAGCAGCGGCATAGCGCCTTCGACTGCCAAATCATCACGCTTCGGCATGCAATTTCCCAGCGTCGAGCGACAACCGCCTATCCATCGCGGCGGCGAGCGATTCGTCGTGTGTCACAACGATAAAACTCGTTGCCAGTGTTGCACTCAAATCTTTCATCAATGCATGAATCTCTAGCGCTGTTTGGCGGTCGAGGTTGCCGGTTGGTTCGTCCATTAACACACATCTTGGGTCGCCAACCAATGCCCGGGCAATGGCGACCCGTTGTCGTTCACCACCAGACAGCTCAGCAGGTTTATGGGTGAGCCTTTCGCCCAAACCCACACGCTCAAGCAGGATAGCCGCACGCGACGCAGCCTCTCTGTCGGAGACGCCAGCGATGTAAAGCGGCATACAGACGTTTTCGAGTGCTGAAAATTCGGCTAACAGATGATGAAATTGATAGACAAAACCTATGAATCGATTGCGAAGAAAACCACGCTGCACCTCAGACACAGTGGCAAGATCGTATCCTGCAACAGTCACCGCACCCGCGTTTGGAGAATCAAGCCCGCCGAGCAAATTGAGCAGCGTGGTTTTACCCGAGCCCGAACTGCCGACAATCGCAATTCTCTCTCCTGCCTGCACGGTCAGCTCTAATTCATCCAACACGACAATTTCGCGAGGCCCTTGCCGGTATCGCTTCACCAGACCCTCGGCTCGCATAACAGGTTCACTCATAACGTAATACCTCTGCCGGCTCGATCTTACTCGCGCGATAAGCAGGATAGAGGGTAGCCAAAAGACTGATCAGCAGTCCTGCGAAACACACTAAAGCAACCTCACTCCAAACCACCTGTGTTTGCAGGTGAGAGACAAAAACAACATTGCTATTACCCGTCAGCCAACCAAACGCCTGCTCCAGAAGCAGGCTCAATTTGGCAAGATTAAAGGCAAGCAATACGCCCAAAAGAGCGCCGAGGGTCGTACCGATAAGTCCGCTTACCCCGCCCTGCACCATAAACAGTCGCATAACGGTGCCTCGCGAGGCGCCCATTGTCCGTAATATGGCAATATCGGGCCCCTTTTCGGCCACCGCCATGACTAGCGTTGAGACTATATTAACGGCGCCGACGGCAACGATGGTTAGGAGCATAAGCCCTGTCAGAAATTTCTCCATAGCGAGCGCGCCGAACAAACTCGCCTGCGCCTCTCTCCATGTTTCGAATTCTATTCCTGCAATTCCTAGCACTTGATTACTTGCGTCAAGCTCTCGCTTTACTCTTTCAGCCGAAAAAACATCGTCCAGACTTGCCCGCAACAAAGTCTGCGCGTTGCCATCCAGCATCAATGCCTCTCCACGATTAAGCAGAACAATATTGCCACCGCCATAGGCGCCAAAGTCCGCATAGCCCAGTACTTTAAACGCCTGCGGCGCGCTCTTGGAGCGCCTTAATAGTCTATCGAGCGCTGCAATGGTGAGTTCGTCGCCCGGTCGAATACCCATCCTGCTGGCTAGCCGCGAATCGAGAAGTACACCATTAGGGGTTTCGTCGAGCGCGCTGAGTGCCTCGCGTGCCCGATCACCCGTATGCCCTGCTACACCCTGTTCTAGAGCAGGTTCGATACCCCTCACTTGAATAAATTCAGTCGACCCTTCGATACTCAGCAGCGCTTCAAATTGCACATAAGGTGCTATCGCTAAAACAGAGGCATTGCCTAAGAATGCCTCAGCATAGCGCGGCCATTCAGCCGACATCGTCGGACTCGTCGCAGTCAGATGAGGCACAGACTTGAGGGCTTCGTTACGGAGGAAAGAAATCGAGCCATTCATCACTGACAGGGCAATGATGAGTATCATGACTCCCAAGAGAACGCCCAGCATGGAGATAGTAGAAACGAAAGAGAGCAAGCCCGTGCGTTTGCGTGCGCGACTGAATCGCACACCGATGAAAATCGAAAGCATTTTGTACATTTGAGGCTCTATACCCGAGTGAGGAAACTGCCTAACCCGCGGTGCGTTGCAATACTCGTTGCACCGTTTTGAAACTAATGGGTGTCATCGGCGTCGATACAGCGGCAGAAATCGCTCTCAACGATTTACCTTGGCGCTTGAGTTCGAAGATTTTTTCCAGCGTCCGCTGCTCCGTCGGATTCTCGATAAGCTTGCCGTTCTCATGAACGCTAAATCCGAAAGGCCGACTCCCGCCTAGAAAACGACCCTTTTCTCTCTGCTTGTGCTTAACGCCCTTTATCCGTTCGGCGCTGCGACGCGCCTCGAGCCCTGCAAACAGTGCTGCGGCCTCGCTAAACGCCAACGTATAGGCGTCGTTGGTTAATTCCGCCTCCAAATCACAGCAATGCAGCGCCACGCCCCGCTCGCGCAAGCAATTAATGAGTTTGTCTATTTCTGAAGTCGAACTGCATAAGCGCTGAACTTGCGCGCAAACCAACACATCGCCCTCTTTGAGCGTAGCAAGCAACGCGGCTCCTTGAGGTCTATCCGACAGCCCGAGATCCCAGCGGCAAGCGCGATCTAACAGGTTCTGGGTAACAAACCAGCCACGCGCGAGGCAATAGGTTTGCACTGTCAGCGCTTCGGATTCCAGCACGGCACTCAGCGTGGCGTCTTCCACCTCTTCTAGCTGTGTTGTTCTCGAGTAGGCATACACTGTCATCTGTTATAGGGTCCGCTAAATACTGGCAAATTACTGATAATAAAGGCAATTATTGCTAATTTTCGACAAGAGCTAGATGGCCGATCGGCATTCTACGCACAGGCACTTATCTGACGCAAGCCAATGCCCAACGTGAGCAGCTTTTAACCACAGCCCAATTGCCTCTGCGATCAAGCACGAGAGCACTCAAGAAAGGCAGCGTAAGTAATTGAGTATAAGCAACTTTACTGTTATATTCCAAGAACATTACGCGACAGGCTGAGCTTCACCCCTTCGCAGACGATAGACGCTCTGCGAAGAGAGCCAAACGCAAGACCGAATTCATGAAGTAAATAAGCAGTAATACCAGCACGGGCTGGAGCGCAATGATGATTAACATCGTCGCCAAATTGACCTACTGCTAGAAAGGGAAACGATAAGGTTTTCCACGACAAGTAAAAAGGTGACGTTCAAGAAGAACAGCCTTTGTAGTAAACCAAGCGAAGGTGGCACCAAGAGGAGGATAAGACTCCCGATTGCAGCGGCAAGACCCTGTAACCGCGAGCGACAACTCGACTGGCCACCTCAACAATGTCCCCGCAGCGAGATTAGGGAGCAAAAAGCCCCCCGCTGCCGGAAATCCAGAGAGATCTAGGAAACAAGATTCATCGCACCAAAAAAGTAAATGCCGAAAACAACCGCCGCAAGGCGATGCGATAAACGGCGGCTAGTTTGGTGGGACAACGATACAAGACAAGATTAGCTTTTTATTTTATTTGTTAACGAGATCGCAATTCAGACAATGTCTAACTACGCACACAAAGCAAGTTCGATAGGCCTCCCCACTGGGACCGGCCGTCTTAGCGGCATCTACGACACCTTAGAAGCATTAGAGACATCGGGTAAGCACGCCTTTTAACCGGCATGCCCCCTCGCTTTACGCGAATGTCCTCGTCCACTGTATTGGCTACGGCTCACGCTTGCGTGCACGCTGTGGGTAGCATGACGCCCTGAACGGTATCCGCTACCAAAGAATCCCTTCCTAGTTCACTCCCTGGCAACTTAAGGAAAGTGAACTAATGAAAAGAATGCTAATCAATGCAACGCAAGAAGAAGAACTTCGCGTCGCCCTCGTTGATGGACAACGTCTCTACGACCTCGACATCGAAAACAGAACTCGAATCCAGAAAAAAGCAAACATCTACAAGGGTAAAGTCACCCGCGTAGAGCCTAGTCTTGAGGCCGCATTCGTTGATTTTGGCGCCGAACGACACGGCTTCCTGCCACTCAAAGAGATCTCAAGCGAGTATTACGCAAAGGATGTAAAGAGCAACGGTGAGCGGACCAACCTGAAGGAGCTTATACCAGAAGGCACCCAGGTTATCGTCCAGGTCGAAAAAGAAGAGCGCGGCAATAAAGGCGCAGCTCTTACCACTTTTATCAGCCTCGCGGGTCGCTATTTGGTACTAATGCCCAATAACCCGAAAGCAGGCGGTATCTCTCGCCGCATCGAAGGCGAAGAACGTAACGAATTACGCGAAGCACTGCGCGGCCTAAACATCCCAGACGGCATGGGCATGATTGTGCGCACGGCAGGCATTGGCAAAGGCCAAGAAGAACTGCAGTGGGATCTCGATTATCTCCTCGCTCTCTGGCAAGCGATCGGTGACGCCTCAGAAGTGAAGCGTGCACCCTTCCTGATTTATCAAGAGAGCAACGTGATCATCCGCATGATCCGCGACTACCTGCGCAAAGATATTGGCGAGGTATTGTTCGATACACAGGAAGCGTATGACGAGGCTATGACCTTTGTGAAACAGGTTATGCCGCAATACGAAAGTCGCATCAAACTCTATTCCGATTCGCTTCCGTTGTTTAACCGCTATCAGATCGAAAGCCAGATTGAGAGCGCCTTCGAGCGCGAGGTTAAACTCCCTTCGGGCGGGTCGGTCGTTATCGATCCCACCGAAGCGCTAATTTCAATAGACATCAACTCCTCGCGTGCAACGCGTGGCGCCGACATCGAAGAGACAGCACTCAACACGAACTTGGAGGCCGCCGATGAAATAGCACGGCAGCTGCGTCTTCGCGATATGGGTGGACTCGTCGTTATCGATTTCATTGATATGGGGTCTAACAGAAATCAACGCGAGGTCGAGAATCGGATGCGTGACGCACTCGAAGCAGATCGAGCGCGAGTCCAAGTAGGACGCATTTCACGCTTCGGCTTACTTGAAATGTCTCGCCAGCGCCTCCGTCCTTCACTCGGTGAGACGAGCGCAATTACCTGTCCTCGCTGCAGCGGCCAGGGCAGCATTCGTGATGTCGAGTCTCTCGCGCTGTCAATATTGCGCATCATCCAAGAAGAGGCGAACAAGCAGAAATGTGCCGAAGTGCGTGCCGATGTACCTCTTATCGTTTCGTCCTATCTTCTCAATGAAAAGCGAGCTGCTTTGGCCGAAATCGAAAATCAAAGCGAAACCAAAGTAGTTATCTCCGCTAACCCAGAGATGGAAACACCTCATTACAAAATTACCGGCCTCAATCAAGCCGCCGAGGTTTATGATGTCGATATCACTGCGACACCAGAGCCTATTAATAGCGCTAAGAACTCGGCACCAGTTGCCGCGGTTCAACGCCCCTCTGTCGAAGGTGTTCCTATTCCTCAGGCGCCAGCACCTTCGGCCGCCAAGTCGGGCGGGAACGCCGAGAAAAAATCTGGCCTATTAGCTGGCTTGTTCGCAGCAATAGCCAGCTTATTCGGTAGTGCGGAGAAAGAAGAAGAGAAGCCCAAACGAAGCGGTAACAACAACCGTGGCGGCCGCAATCGATCGAGTTCGCGTGGCCAACGTGGTCAGCAGAGCCGAAATCGAGGTGACCGCAATGATCGCGCAGCAAAGAGCGACGGTGATGATAAATCAGCGACTGATGAGCGTGATAATTCGGGTGAAAAAACCGAACGCGGAGAACGCCGTTCGCGAGGCGGACGTCGCGGTGGGCGCAACAGAGACAACACACAGGACAACTCTGCCGCGTCAAGTAACGACGACTCAATCGCGGAAAATCGCGGAGAGAACAGCATTTCTGAGCGCAGTGGCAACGATGAGACGCGGCGACGACGGTCTCGCTCACGTAGCGGCGATCGCAAAGAGGAAACTCGCGGCGATCAAAAGGCAGCAGAAAATGACTTAGCTGCAGATGATGAAAACACAAACTCTGAGTTTTCACGACGCCCAGCAAGCCAGCGACCCAAAAACACGACTCCGCGCAAGCGTGGCCCGCGTCCCGACCTAGAGAAACCCACTGAAGCAACGGCTGCAACTGAAGACGAGACGAAGCCTGAAATCGCGGCAGCAGCGCCGTCAACTGCACAGGAGTCAGAAGTTACTCGCAGACCATCGCTCGCCGAAGCACTAGAAACGATCAGCGCAAACGCTGTGAGGGAGGAATTGCCCGCGCAGAACGAAGAGCCTGTTGTGCCAGCGGAGGTCAGCGCAGAGGTGAACAACGAAGCAAATGAAGAGACTAACACTGTCGAAACCGACGCAGCGAGCGAGCCAAGTGAGCGTAAAACGCGTGAGAGACGTCCTCGCCGACCGCGTAAACGTGCGCCGCGTGATCAAGAAGCCGCAGTGACTGCATCGTCTGATGAGGAAGTCGATCAAGCCGATGCGACCCCGTCTGCAGACACTCAGGAGCAAAGCGCGCCAGTAGAAGCCGCAGAAGTCTCAGAAGCCGCAGAAATCGTAGAAGCCGCAGAAACCGTAGAAGCAGTTGAAGCAGTAGTTGCAATTCAATCTGCGGAGAATACAACACAGCCTGCGGAAGTTGTTGTGGAGAATACGCAGACGCCTGAAGCCGCCGCCGAAGCACCCACGGACGTTGCTGCACAGCCTTCACCGCGAAGACGAGCGCCTAACGATCCGCGCCACAAACGCGGCTAACAACTTAGTCAGGAATTTTAAGAAAATCGTGTAAAAAAATACCCCGCTGGCGAGCGCCAGCGGGGTATTTTTTTGCGGTCATCTAATTCGCAAAGCTCACCTTAAGAGATGAACTTTACACTTAAAGCGCTGCTTCTAGTTCGGGCAATGCAACGAATAAGTCGGCTACGAGGCCGTAGTCGGCGACCTGGAAAATAGGTGCTTCTTCATCCTTATTGATGGCAACAATCACCTTGCTGTCTTTCATACCGGCAAGATGTTGAATCGCGCCCGAGATACCCACGGCAATGTAGAGGTCAGGAGCGACGATTTTACCGGTTTGTCCAACTTGGTAATCGTTAGGCACAAATCCCGCGTCAACGGCTGCGCGTGATGCGCCGATGCCGGCACCCAACTTGTCTGCGACTTTTTCGAGTAGAACGAAATTGTCACCGCTCTGCATGCCACGACCACCCGAAATAATGATGCTTGCTGCCGAAAGGCTTGGGCGCTCTGATACCGAAAGTTCTTCCGAAACGAAACTTGCAACGCTCTGCTCAATCACCGTGTCAACAGCGTCGACTGACGCAGAACCGCCTTCCGCCGCAGCCTCAGCGTATGCGGTCGTCCGCACAGTGATCACCTTAATCGCATCGCCGCTTTGCACTGTCGCCAACGCGCTACCAGCGTAAATGGGACGAACGAACGTATCGGTTGATTTAATAGTCACTATGTCAGATATCTGTGCGACATCGAGAAGCGCAGCCACTCTTGGCATTAAGTTTTTACCCGTTGTCGTAGCGGGCGCCAGAATATGGGTAAAATTGCTCGCCACTTGGGCAATAAGCGGAGCGACAGCTTCTGGCAATTGATGCGCGTAGACTGCAGAGTCCGCCACCAAAACCTTGGCAACGCCAGCGATCGATGCGGCTTCGTTAGCTGCCGCTTGACAGTCGGTACCGACGACTAAAAGGGTTATCTCTGCGCCTAGCTCTGCTGCCGCAGTAATTGTATTGCGCGTCGCAGACTTAATACTCGCGTTATCGTGTTCGGCTATTACTAATGTTGTCATCGTTTCCACCTATATTACTTTGGCTTCGGTTTTAAGCTTTGCGACCAATTCGTCGACCGACTCAACCATGATTCCTGCAGACCGTTCGGCAGGCGCCTCGACGCTGAGCGTCTTAAGATTAGAGCTGACATCCACGCCAAGTTCGGCAGGAGTTGTTGTATCGATTGGCTTTTTCTTCGCCTTCATAATGTTAGGTAATGAGGCATAACGGGGCTCGTTCAGTCGCAGGTCTGTGGTTAACACTGCCGGTAGATCCAGGAGCACTGTTTGCTCACCGCCGTCGATTTCTCTCGTTACTTCAATTTTACCCTCGCGGACTTCGGCGTTGCAGGCAAAAGTACCTTGTGGCCAATCGCAGAGCGCGGCAAGCATTTGACCCGTCTGATTATTATCGGTATCGATCGATTGCTTACCGAGAATAACGAGGTCTATACCCTCTTTCTCTATAACCGCTTTCAGGAGTTTGGCAATGGCGAGGGGCTCAAGCGCTTCATCGTTCTCTATAAGAATGCCCCGGTCGGCGCCGAGCGCGAGCGCAGTGCGGATCTGCTCTTGACACTGTGTCGCACCAATCGATACCGCGATAACCTCATCCGCAGTTCCGGCTTCCTTCATGCGGATAGCCTCTTCAACGGCAATTTCACAGAAAGGATTGATTGCCATCTTGGCATTGGCGAGGTCGACACCTGTCCCGTCTGACTTCACTCGAACTTTTACATATGCGTCGACGACGCGCTTAATAGCTACAAGAACCTTCATGGATTCTCCCATTGGAAGCTGCACTCAAGGCAGGCTTCGGTCTGATTTACGAGGTGGTATACAGCAGAGTATACAAGTTGATCCGCGGCGTTCTGCGGGGTTAAGACACTGCCCTCAGCGCCTTAAAACAGCCGCTAATCATGCCGCTTTTGGTGGCTCAGGTCAAATAACGAGAGCATTTATGACAGCGTATTGCCAATAGCGCGGCGCGAGAAAAATTGTGTGTGCGTGTCGCGAAAAACCATTTTATGCCAAAGCAAAAAATACTCCGCTACTCCAAATGCCAAGACTATGAGTTGAGTGTTCGCCTATCTTTCCTGCCGCACTATCTGCAGCACAATCTACAGTACTCTCTACAGCACTCTCAACAGCACTCTCAACAGCACTCTCAACAGCAGTATCAGCTCGATTAACAACCAGCTCTGCCAGCTGATAGAACACCGATCGCGAAACCAAGCCCAGCAGTCCCGCTCTCACATTTACGGTAGGATGAGGCTCAGCGTTTCCGCTGCTATCAGCACCGATAAACAATGGATGCTCCGCGCCGATCGCAACCTCTTCGCCGAGGCTTGTGCGTAAATAGAGCGTCTGCGTCGAAGCGTCACCGGCATTTTCAACCCTGAGCGTGGTCAGCAGAAACGGACAGTCTTCGACTCGGATGCGCACTTTCTCAAAGGGGGTTACCAGAAAGTACTCCCCTTCGTTAAACAAGAGAACAGAGGCAAACAGCTCTGCCATACCTTTACGCCTGATCGGGCGACCTTCATGCCACCAACTGCCATCCCGACGGATCTCGATATCGATGTCTCCACAGAAGGGAGGATTCCACAAATGCACAGGCGCCGCGCCGCGCCAATCACCGGATTCCGCAGCCGCTGCTATCGACTTAATTTTATCTGCTGCTAAGTTTTTAATGAGCGCCTCTCCCGTTTTTTTGCCGTAATTTTCTACTGCTTCTCGTATTTGGCGACGTATTCGGCGCACCAGACACACCCCCAATTGCTCTCCAATTTAGCATAGAGCTGTTACACTGCAAGGCTAAGAATCGCAGGCAGCCAGACGGACCGAAGACTCATGGATATCCCTAAACCTCAGGCCGGAAAACTAGCGCAAATACCTGCCGATCGCTTCACCGAGCTTTTACTTAATTCAACCCCACTGATCGATGTAAGAGCCGAATGTGAATACCACGATGGGCATATCCCTCACTCGGTCAACCTGCCTTTGCTAAACGATGCAGAACGGGCGGAGGTCGGCACTTGCTACAAACGGAAAGGGCAAGAGGCAGCGATCACGTTAGGCACTGAGCTCGTTTCCGGTGATACTAAAAAAGAAAGAATGACTGCTTGGGTACGCTTTATAGCAGACAACCCAACGGCGGTAATACTTTGTTTTCGAGGAGGCCTGAGGTCTCAGACTGTACAAAAATGGCTTGCCGAAAGCGGATTGCAGCGTCCATTGATAAGCGGAGGATACAAAGCCCTGCGCCGTCATTTGCTGCGCACGACAATACGGGTCGCAAGCGAAAAAAAGATCATAATCGTAGCGGGAAAAACCGGAACGGGTAAAACTCACCTGATCAACAACCTCACGCGCTCGGTCGATCTCGAAGGTCTCGCCAATCATCGCGGTTCGGCATTCGGCAGGCGCGTGTCAGCACAGCCCGCTCAAAGCGTATTTGAAAATCTATTAGCTCTCGATTTATTGAGACAAGAGCGCGAGGGCGGAGCGACACTTTTTCTTGAGGATGAAAGCAGAGCGATCGGGTCGATCTCGCTCCCTCTAGAACTGCATCGTGCAATGAGCGTCGCGCCAATCGTTCGCGTAGAAGAGTCATTGGATTTTCGGGTTGAGACAATACTTAACGATTATATTGTGTCTAACCTTACGGATTTCAGGCGGCTAGACCCGGTGCAAGGAGACTCTTTATTTTCGGAGTCTCTCCTTGCTAGTTTGGATAGAATAAAAAAGCGACTCGGAGGCGAGCGTCATTCGGCTCTGCGCGACATCATGTCTGCGGCTCTCACTAGCAATAACGACCATGATCAGCATCGCGCATGGATACGAGGATTACTTGTCGATTATTACGACCCGATGTACGAGTATCAGATGACAAAAAAAGCGCAACGCGTTGTGTTTAAGGGCGACAGCGACACATTCCTCGAATGGGCAAGCGAGTTCGATCAGCTACAAACCTAAGTCATAAGCAGTAAACTACACTAGGCGGCACGAAGCGCATGGCCATTACTCGATTCAAATTAGACGACACACTCCGTAAAGCCCTCGAATCGGGCATTACGTTACTCACCCCAAACTATCGTCTTGCCGCGTCTGTCCTCGAAGCGTTTGGCAGTGCAGCCGCCACTACAAGCTGGCGCGAGCCCAATGTTGTTCCTGTCGACATCTGGATCGCGCAAGTGTGGGAAATGCTTTCTACACGCGGACTAAGCCCCTATGTCGACTTGGACATACTGGAGCCAGGCCTCGAAAGAGAGCTCTGGCTAGAAGCCGTAGAGGAGACACGCGAAGAGCATCCTCTTATCGACGCCTCCGCAATGGCGCGCATTGCCTCGCGCGCTTTTCAAGATCTTCGCCGCGCCTCTGCCGAGAGCAGTGTGCACTGGCTACAAGAGTATGATTATCTCGACGATGTCGCACTTTTTAATACGTGGCAAACCCATTTTTTATCGCGATGTGACGCCTTAGGGCGCATAACCTTGGTCGAGGCGACCTCCCTGCTCGCCCAGAAATTAGACGCTTCGAGCGCGAAATTACTCGGCGATATAGCGACTCTCAATTTCTATGAAACGCCGGCAAATTATCGCGCCCTGTTCGAGCGTCTATCCGAACACACTTCGTTACGCGGGTTTCTGACGCTCGATGAAAGCCGGTTTTCAGAAACGCCGAACGATCTTCTGGCTACAAACAACGTGACTGCTTACAGGACCGAATTCAAAGAGCAGGCTAACGAAATCCAAGCCGCGGCTAATTGGGCACTGATGCTGCAAAAAAAAGACCCTGGCGCTCATATCGGTATCATAACGCCGGCACCTGCAAACGTGCAGCAAGATCTCGAGCGTGCGCTTCGCCGCGGCTATGACCAAAACGCATTCCTCCACATTATAGAAAAGCCCCATCTGATAAACTCGAGCAACACCGGCACCACACTGTCCGACACCGCACTAGCCAAGGATGCACTACTCTTACTGGGGCTCAATAAAGAGCGGCAATCGCTCGTCGACTTTTGCAGATTGCTGAGATCACCTTTTGTTATCGGGGCAAAGGAAGAATCCGAGCAGAGAATCAGGTGCGAACGAGTCCTCAGGCGCCGATTGCAGGCTAGCACTCGTCGCCACGCGATCACCAGAATCACAGGGGCGAATGAAAAAGATTATGCATGCCCGTTATTACACAACGCCATGCTCGACGCCCGCACTCTTCTTCGGTCAGCCGAAACCAAGACCACGGCGCGTGCATGGGCTAGCGTTTTCCGCGATCAACTCGCCCTCCTTGGCTGGCCTGGTGACAAAAACTCACTTATCGAAAAGGCGTCACTCAATGCTTGGGAAACTGTACTCAACGCGTTCGAACAAAGCAGCGAACTAGGCAGATCACTGACTCTCAATGCAGCGCTCGGCGCGTTACAACGCCTTGTAGACGAGCATCGGGGGCAGAATGTTTACCGCCAGCAATGCGCGCTTTCGCTGTATTCGCCGGCAGAGGCTGCTGGAATGAGTTTTACGCATCTGTGGCTTCTCGGTTTTGACGATCAGAGCTGGCCACAAGCCGCCCACCCCAATCCGCTCATTCCGCCTGCGCTGCAACGGGATCTAAACATTCCAGGCTCTAATGCCTCGCTTCAATATTCGGCTGCTAGAAACGATTTAGCAGTATTGTGTTCAAACGTGAGTAAGAGTGTCGTCGCCAGCTATTTCTCACAAGGTGGCGATTCTGAATTCCGCCTCAGCAATTTATTATCGAGTCTGCCCTTTAATGGCGCCGCGCAGGCCATTGCCCTCAACGCAGACAAACCGCCCAGTGCAGACCAAAGGGGAGAGTTAGAAGAGTTTCTCGACCAACGTCGAGTGCCCGTTTCGAGCCTCGAAAAAATTCGTGGCGGACAAGCGCTGATCACCTCTCAGTCGCAATGCCCATTCCAAGCCTTTGTTAAAAGGAGACTCAACACCGAAGAGCTCGACACATTTAAACACGGCCTCGATCACCGTGAACGTGGCCAAGCGATTCATGTGGCATTGGAAAACTTGTATGCCGAAATCCCGCATAAAGCAGCGCTTGTCTCTTTAATAAGCAGCCGCGAAGAGGAATTAGACACGAAGCTAGACGCGGCTGTGGCGATTGCCGTAGAGGAGCTTAAAAAACAACAGCCTGAGTTGATGGGGCCTGTTTTCTCAGAGATTGAGTCTGCGCGCATCAAACGAATGCTTACGAGGTTTATCCTTCGAGACAGTGAGCGCGGTGACTTCACGTCGAGCTCGCTTGAAAAACAGTTCACCCTCTCCTTACAGGGCCTAAAACTTAGCCTAAAAATCGATCGGATCGATCAACTCAATGATGGCAGTTTTGCGCTAATCGATTATAAAACTGGCAGCATGATCAAGGCGATCAGCTCGCTTCAGCACGCGCGGCCCGAAGAGATGCAGCTTCCAGTCTATTCGACTGCGGTCACGCGAGATGCAAACCTCGATGTCTCTGCACTCGCTATCGCTCAGGTTAATCTCAAAGCGGTTGGCTACAAGGCTTTGGCACGAGGCGCCAACTTCGATCCGAGCATCGCCCCGCTGACCGGAGGCAAGCCGACTGCAAAAGACAAAACCCTTGAGCGAGACCTAATTTCAGACGCCGCAAAATGGTCAGAGAAAAGGGCAAGCTGGGCAACGCTGGTCGATGAACTTGGCGCAGAGTTTGTAGCGGGCGAGTCGAGGGTTGCCCCGATCAAGTCAACGACAGTCTGTGAATACTGCCGACTACAAAGTGTCTGCCGGATTAAAGCACTAAGAGCAGATGACGGATTTGACGCAGACGACGACAGCGATGGAGCAGAAGTATGACGGGTGTTGTAGAGGACAGTGGCGAGCGCGAAATGGCGCTCGATCACGAAAACAGCTACATCGTACAAGCGCCTGCCGGCTCAGGAAAAACAGAGCTTCTAACGCTGCGTTACATGAGCCTTTTAGCCCGCTGCGATGAGCCCGAGGAAGTGCTAGCTATCACGTTTACTCGTAAAGCAGCATCGGAAATGCGCGACAGGATTATTAAATCGCTGCAGGCGGCTAAAGACCACCGAAGCAAGTACAGTATTACTCTACTAATGAGCGACAGCGAAGAAAACCCGATTAAGGACTCCCTTAAACGGCAAAATTTTCGCATAGCAAACAGCGTTCTCGACGCAGATGCCGAGAAAGGCTGGAACTTAGACCGGCATCCGGGAAGGCTGCGTATACAGACAATCGACAGTTTCAATATTTATCTAGCTAATCAACTGCCCATCGCTTCGCGAGTGGGTGGAGACTTGAGCGTAACGACCGACGTCACCCCACTCTTTCAATCGGCTATCACCGCGACGCTGTCGTTACTCGAAGATGAGAGTGATGATGGTGCGAGCGTTAGAGCATTGTTCTCTCATTTAGATAATGACATATCACGCATCGAACCATTGCTGCTGAGTTTATTGAATAAACGAGACCAGTGGCTGGACTCTCTCTCGGCATTACTTTTCAATCCCATCGATGCACAGAATACGTTAAAAAATTATATCGATGAGCTTGCAGTCGAAACGCTCGAGTCACTCGCCGATTATTTAGCGCCTTATGCGGCCACCCTAATTCAACTCAATAATTATACGTCTGAACATTGGTTAGCCAAAAATGGCCCTGGACCAATTGCTCTCACCTCGATGCCCACGGTCAGTAGCGAAGACCTAGAACATTGGACACAGCTTACACGACTGCTTTTGACCGGATCAGGCAGTTGGCGCGCACGTATTACTGTGACAGAAGGCTTTCCTAATCCTAAGAACGTGCCGAAAGAGCTAACGGAAACTGCTGCTAAAGCGATTCAAGAAATCAAAGATCTCATCTCTGAAATCGCCGAAAGCCCGCAAGGTGAATTAATCCGTTACTCGTTACAAACACTTACAGGCCTCCCCTCCGCAGCGTCCATTAATAACCAATGGCCGCTCTTGTCTGCACTTCTCAAGACGCTGCGCAGATTGAACCAGGAGCTGATTCTAGAATTCACACGCCGCAGCGTGATAGATCACACTCAAGCAGGCGGCGCCGCTGTCGCTGCACTCGCCGACTATGACGGCCCCACAGAGCTTGCTCTTGCGCTCGACAGCAAACTTTCGCATATCTTGATCGATGAATTTCAAGAC
>LICD01000020.1 GCA_001438145.1 OM182 bacterium BACL3 MAG-120619-bin3
GAGGGCGATAGTCCTACTTTGTCGGCTAGCTCGAGATTGGTGATGTTGCCATCGCTCTGGAGCTCGGCTAGGATGCGTCGGTCGATTTTGTCCATTGGTATTCCTCTGTTTTCGCTCGTGTCGAATGAGATTATGGGGCGATGGCTGTTGCCTTCGCTATCGAAAATCGGTTATTGAGTGATTGTAGCTAATTTATTATTATAAATTGACTATATTATCTAATAATAGCCCATATTAGTGTGATTCATGAGTAGAGTCACCCCTGTAAAGTCACTACAATGCATTTCTCGAGTCTATAAGCAGAACGTTAAACAGACACGACGCTTGCAAATAGAAATCCCAAAAGGAATAAAGAGATGTTCGACCATACGAAATACAAGCCTTTCACCACTATCGACATCAAGGATCGCACTTGGCCCGATCAAGTGATTTCCGAGGCGCCGAGGTGGTGTAGCGTTGACCTTCGTGATGGCAATCAGGCTCTGATCGAGCCGATGTCAGTCGAGCAAAAGAAGAAGATGTTCGCACTGTTGGTGGAAGTTGGCTTTAAGGAAATCGAGGTCGGCTTCCCAGCAGCCTCGCAGCCAGACTTCGACTTTGTGCGTTACCTCATCGAAGAGAACAAAATTCCCAGCGATGTAACCATCCAAGTGCTCACCCAAGCGCGGCCCGAGCTGATTCAGCGCACGTTCGAGTCTCTCAAAGGCGCGCGGCAGGCGATACTTCACGTGTATAACTCAACCTCGGTTGTGCAGCGCGAGAAAGTATTCAAGACCGATAAGGCGGGAATCATCGCGATCGCGAAAGCGGGCGCTGTTGAGGTTCAGCGCTGTGCGTCACTCGCGCCAGAAACCGATTGGATATTCCAGTATTCGCCCGAAAGCTTTACCGGCACCGAAATCGATTTCGCTGTTGAGGTATGCGATGCCGTTGCCGATGTATGGCAGCCGACGCCTGACAAGCAAATCATTTTCAACTTGCCGTCTACAGTCGAAGTATCGACGCCCAATGTCTACGCCGATCAGATAGAGTGGTTCTGCCGCCATATTAAAAATCGCGATTCGATTGTGGTTAGCCTGCACACGCACAACGACCGTGCCTGCGCAGTGGGTTCGGCAGAGCTCGCAGTCATGGCGGGCGCTCAGAGGGTCGAAGGCACGTTGCTCGGCAATGGCGAGCGCACGGGCAATATGGACATCGTTATTATGGCGATGAATCTCTATAGCCAAGGTGTCGATCCGAAGCTCGATTTAAGCGACATGGATAATATTGTCTCGGTGGTGCGAGAGTGCACGCAAATCGACGTGCACCCGCGTCAGCCCTATTCAGGCGATCTCGTGTTTACCGCATTTTCGGGTAGCCACCAAGATGCGATCAAAAAGTGTCTCGACATTTATGAAGAAGGTAGCACCTGGGAGATCGCCTATTTACCGATCGATCCGCGCGACCTCGGCCGTACCTACCAAGATGTCATTAGAGTAAACAGCCAGTCGGGCAAGGGCGGTGTCGCCTATGTGCTCGCTAACAAATTTGGCTTTGAGTTACCACGCTGGTTACAGATTGAGTTTAGCCGCGTAGTGCAGAGTGTCACCGAGCAAAGCGGTGGCGAGATTCAGCCCGAATCAATCTGGCGATTGTTCAATGAGCACTACCTTCAGTCTGAAAAGATTGTCAGCTTAGAAGACTTTAGTATTCAGAAAAACCAAGGCCGCGAAACCTTCTCGGCCATGCTCGACCTTTCCGGCAAGCCCGTAGAGATAAAAGGAGAGGGCGACGGCGTGCTCGATGCGTTTATCGAAGGGCTGAAGCGGGCTCTCAATATCGATTTCGAAGTAATGGAATACGGTGAGCATGCGCTAGGGAAAGGGTCAGACGCCGAAGCGGTAACCTATATGCAGCTTAAGTTCGGTGTGCGCCGGTTTAGTGGGGTGGCTGTTAGCAAAGATATCATTTCCTCTTCGCTTAATGCGCTTATGGGCGCGGTAAGCGAACTGCTTAAAGAGACAGCAGCCGATGCCTCCGTTTCTGCGGAGCGTGCTGCGAGCTAATTCCGTTTCGCCCTCCCGCGCGCCTTCCTGGCGCGCGCTTTCACCTCTTATGCAAACTATCTTGTCCGTTGTTGCGACTTAGACTCTATTGCCAGTATGCTGAATCGATAAGGACACGCATGCCTACTGAAAGGCTTGTGTTCAATACTAGTTTAATCCGGACCGATTCATGGCCTCGATAATCGACGAAGATCAGGCGTTAGTTGCTGCCGCTGCCGCAGGCTCTAAGCAGGCGTGGGTTGATTTGGTCGCGCGTTACGAGTCGCGAATTTATAATCAGGCACTCAGGTTAACAGGCAACAGCGCCGATGCGTTGGATCTTATGCAGGAAGTATTTATAGGTGTTTTCAAAAATCTGCATCGATTTCGCGGGGAGTCTAAATTCAGCAGCTGGGTGTTTCGTATCGTACACAATAAATCGATTGATCTAGCGCGGCGCTGGCGACCGCCAGTTCAGCAACGTCAGTTCGAAGACACAGACGATCTCGCGCTATTGCCTTCGGCTTCGGCTAACGAGCCCGATGAGCGATTGGTGCAGGATCGAATCAACATGCAGGTGCAGGCGTTGCTCGCCGAATTACCGATCGAGCAGCGGCTGGTCGTCGAACTCAAAATATTTCAGTCACAGACATTCGAAGAAATTGGCGTGTTGCAAGACATCTCAGAAAACACGGCTAAAACGCGCTTTTACAGCGCGCTCAAAAAACTTAAAAACGTATCGGAGAAGAATTATGCAATGCCCTGAAACGGCGCGCTGCCTCCCAGCCTATGTTGTCGATGAGCTTGTTCCTAGCGAACGAGAAACCTTTGAAGCCCACTTGCTTGGCTGCGGCGAATGCAGCGCCGAGCTCGCCAGCTTTGCGGGCGTTAAGAACGCTCTTCATGCTTGGAGCGATACGCCATTGCCTGCATCGGCTGCCGCGCATCGCGAGCGAGTGCGCGCTCTCGCTGGGCCTGTGTCTTCGCGCGGGACTGTGAACGAGAGTCGTTGGCCTAAGCTGAATTGGTGGCAATGGGCGCCTTCGGCTATCTCCTTTGTGCTGCTCGCGATCTTGCTTGTTGACGCTCGATTCCTCGCCACCGACGATGGATTTAGTCTGAGTTTTGGTGGTCAAGACAACGCAAACAAGACAACTGGTGCCGAGGAGATGATCAGTCGGGAGGAAGTTCAACAACTCATTACACGATTGGAACAGCGGCAAGATCAGAACACTATTGCGTTAATGCAAGCGGTACTCAGCCAGACCCGTGAGAGCAACGAGGCAAGTTTTCAACAGCTATTCGCGTTCTTCGAGCAGCAGAGGCTCAACGATTTAGAGCAGGTACGCGCGAGCTATGATCAGCTCGCTAGCAGCGATTTCGAAACTCTGCGCTCGCTGCAGCAGCTGGCGAGTTATGTCAGTTTTAATGAATCGGTTAGGTAGGGGGCGCCATGGCACGGATTAATGCCGCGTGTAAAAAGCTCGCGCGTTTATGTTGCAAGTCCTCGGCTGCCACCTCGTTGGCCTTATCCTTGGTTGTTAGCTCAGCGATTGCGCAGCCCACTGCAGAAGCACTCGAGCGCTCGCGTCAGGAGCTTGGTGTTTTTTCTGATCTTTTGTCAGTGGGTCTCGGTCTCGATGAGCCAGGCGGGCTTTTTGGCATGAACGTAGGCTCGATTCAGTCGCGATACCTTTTTGGGCAGGGCGCCTATCTCGAAATTCGCAGCCCTCTCGCCAATCGTCGGCAGCGACTAAGCCTCGCGGCGCTGAGCTCAACAATGCGTGAGTTACAATCCAGTCAGAATCCTTTTTCACGCTTCTCCGCAGCGCCCTCGTCTCAAGCATTGGATGCTGGTACAGCAGATTCCGCCTTGGTGGCGAGCCTCGCAAGTCGCATTCAGGATGTCGACTATGAGTTAATCGTTAGTTCGGCGCTTAGACAGGCTGCCGAAGCGGCAGAGGCACTGCGTTCGCTGGAGGGTATTGATGATGCGACTTATGCTGATATTCGCGGGGAGCTGGCGGAACTGCGACGGGACCTGCAGGCGCATTTAAGCGAGATGAATGAAGCGGTTGCGCGCGCCAATTCTGTGCCAACGGGTACCCCCGATGCCGTAGCCGTGCCTCTGTCAGAGCGAATAGCGCTGCTGCGACAGCTCGCGCAGCAAAAAGCAGAGGAGCTGGGCGAGCAACTCGAACAGGCTCAATCCGACTACGAGCAGCGTTGGTTTGCTGAGAGAGAGGCGTTCGAGCGCGCGTTGTACGCATCGGCGTGCACGGCGAGTGAGCAGCTAGTGAGCTTCGCAGACTCGGAAACGCTCGCCATAGTGCTTGCAGGTTTGGGGGATGAGGGCGCACGGATGAGGCCTGATAGGATGCATATGCTCTCGATCGCTGAGTTAAGGCGGTGTGCGAGCGGGGCTATTGCCCCAAGTGATATTAGCGCGGTGGTGTATAGCTACTGATACAAAGTGATATCAAGGCTTGGTCTTGGTGGTAAAAACTATTATTATCGGGACGGGTGAGATGTCGCGTGATTGCATCCATACAATAAAAACAACAGCGCTATTTAGGCAATGCTAGGAGAGTAAGATGGAATGCCCCAAGTGTAATTCGGCAATGCATGAGATCGAGATCGAAACGTTGCACGGCAAAGTAGTCATCGATAAGTGCGAGCGCTGCGAAGGCCTCTGGTTCGACAACGGTGAGGCGGAGCAACTAAAGAATGACTGGATGGCAGACTTTGCCGACAGCGGTGACCCCGCAATTGGCAAAACATACAATGCAGTGCGAAACATTCAATGCCCTCGCTGCGGCGAGCCGATGCAAAAAATCAACGATGCGAAGCAATCGCATATTGAATACGAAGCCTGCGCCGAACACGGGTTGTTTATGGATGCTGGGGAATTTACCGATTACAAGCATGAAACGCTGCTAGATTATTTTCGTGCGCTCATCGCGTCAGTAAAGCGTCGAGTCTAAGACTCGCTGTCTTGCGAAGGCGGCGCGTAAACACTCCGTCCTGCCGAAACAATAGAATGCCATCTTGGGTGCTCCCAGATGGCATTTTTTATGGCCGAGGGTTCAAGGCGCGGGTATTTGCCGAGTGCGGTCCATTGAGAGTCGAGTGTGTGGAAATCGGAGCCGCAGGAATAGAAAAGAGAATGCTCGCTTGCGAGTTCGAGCAGTCGCTTTTTGGCAATAGGATCGAGGTTGGCATAGCTAACCTCCATTGCTTCGCCTCCCGCTGCGCTAAAATCTCCAATGAGGCGTGACAATTTGCTGCGGGTGAGGGGGTAGCGGCTTGGGTGCGCAAGCACGGCAATACCGCCTGTCGCCTGTATCGCATTTACCGCTTGGTCAAGGCTTGCCCATTTAGCGGCAACATACGCCTTGCCGCGCCTGCCTAGATGGGACTTAAATGCCTTTTGTTTATTTTTGCAGGTGCCGCTCTCGACTAAAAAGTCAGCAATGTGGCTGCGTGTTAGCGCGGTTGCAGGCAGCGCTGCAAGGTAGTCGCTTGCGCCGCTAACGCCGATAGCATCGAGTTTGGCGGCGATTGCAGCCGCGCGCTGTCGCCTCTGATGCTGCTGCTCGCTAAGTAGAGTCACAAGTGCAGGTGAATTTAGTTCTCGTAGCAGTCCAACCACATGAATTTCGAGGCCATTCCAGTCACAGGATATTTCGACTCCGGCGATAAGGTTTAACTCACGCCAGCCGGGTTTGTCTGCCAAATTGGCGTCCTCGGGCGCATTCCTCCAAAGCTGTTCTATGCCGCAGAGGCAGTCGTGGTCGGTGAGTGCAAGATGGCTTAACCCGCGCTCGAATGCCGCGCTAACCAGGTATTCCGGTGTCTGTGCGCCATCTGAGTAGTGGCTGTGGCAATGTAAATCAACATACATGGTGGGGTGCTCATCGGTTCAGCTATAGGGGGCGTATGCGTAGTGTAGTGCGCATAGACTCGCTTGTCGCTACGGCTCTCTCCGATACCCTTTCTGCAGTCGAGTCTATACTTGACTAATTCACTAGGTTATTTGATAATTTGCCAAGTTTCGAAGGAAAGCGAGGCGCCGCCATGCGGTTAACAACAAAGGGTCGGTATGCCGTAACGGCAATGCTAGACCTTGCACTACATAAAAACCAAGGCCCTGTAAGCCTGAGCGATATCTCGTCGCGACAAGCTATTTCGTTGTCGTATCTTGAACAGCTTTTTTCGAAGCTGCGCAGGAGCGAGTTGGTTAGCAGCGTACGCGGCCCCGGCGGTGGGTATGAGCTTAAGCGCGGCTCCGATGAAATATTCATCGCGCAAATTATCGATGCCGTCGACGAGTCTGTCGATACGACCAAATGCCAGGGCGCAGGCGATTGCCAAGGAGGGGAGACGTGTCTAACCCATTACTTGTGGGAAGACCTGAGTGAGCAAATACACACGTTTCTCGAGAGCATCAGCCTTGCTGATTTGGTTGCTAAAAACGAGGTGAAGAAAATAGCCGACAACCAAGATCGACGACAGATCATCGTGACAGAGATGTCCGCAGCATTGGCGCTATAGATCGAGAACCAGATCGAAAACCAGATCGAGAACCAGATCGACAAAATTAGACCGGGACCATCAATCGGCACTAGAAATTTTGATTCTGCGCACCGATAGCTGCGCAGGCTAAAACAGACTTTTTACAGCGGAGTACAAAATGCAATTTCCGATTTACCTAGATTACTCGTCGACCTCACCTTGTGACCCCCGCGTCGCTGCAAAGATGGCCGAGTGCCTAACGCTTGAAGCGAATTTTGGAAACCCTGCGTCACGCTCGCATAAATTTGGTTGGAAAGCTGAAGAGGCCGTAGAGAACGCGCGCAAGCAAGTAGCAGACCTCTTGAATTGCGACCCACGTGAGATCGTTTGGACATCCGGCGCTACTGAGTCGGATAACCTTGCAATAAAGGGTGCCGCGCATTTCTACGTCAAGAAAGGTAAGCACATTATCACCTCGAAAATTGAACACAAGGCTGTGCTCGATAGCTGTCGTCAGCTCGAGCGCGAAGGATTCGAGGTGACGTATCTCGACCCCGACTCAACGGGCATAGTAAGCCCCGAGATGGTGGCTGCGGCGATTCGTCCAGATACAACACTGGTTTCATTGATGCATGTAAACAACGAAATCGGCGTGATCAACGACATCGAAGCAATCGGCAAAGTAACGCGCGAACACGGCGTTATTTTCCATGTTGACGCAGCGCAGAGTACAGGCAAACTGCGTATAGATATGGAAACTATGCAGGTTGATCTTATGTCTGTTACTGCGCATAAAACCTATGGTCCTAAGGGAATTGGTGCTTTGTTTGTTCGTCGCAAGCCCCGCATTCGTCTCGAGCCGCAAATGCATGGCGGTGGTCACGAGCGTGGTATGCGCTCGGGTACGTTAGCTACACATCAAATCGTCGGTATGGGCGAAGCATTTCACCTAGCTATGGTCGAAATGGAGGCGGATAACGCCCGTATTCTTAAGCTGCGAAATCGATTACTCGAAGGCCTGCAAGACATGGAAGAGGTCTACGTGAACGGCGATCTCGACCATCGCGTTGCCGCGAATCTCAATATTAGCTTTAATTTCGTCGAAGGCGAGTCGCTCATGATGGCCTTGCGTAATCTGGCCGTGTCATCAGGCTCGGCGTGTACCTCTGCCAGCCTCGAGCCCTCTTATGTGCTCCGCGCAATCGGGCTTAATGATGAATTAGCGCACAGCTCGCTGCGCATGACGATTGGTCGTTTCACAACCGAAGAAGAGATCGACTACACAATCGAAAAAGTCAAAGAAGCTGTTGGCAAACTGCGCGACTTATCTCCGCTTTGGGATATGTTTAAAGACGGTGTCGACATTAGCAAAGTCCAATGGGCAGCCCACTAATCAATTTTTAACGAGGAGTCTAAAATGGCTTATTCAGAAAAAGTAATCGATCATTATGAAAATCCACGCAATGTTGGAAAAATGGATGATTCCGACCTCAACGTAGGCACTGGCATGGTTGGCGCACCTGCGTGCGGCGATGTGATGCGACTGCAGATCAAAGTCAGTGCTGACGGCGTGATCGAAGATGCGAAATTTAAGACTTACGGCTGTGGCTCGGCGATTGCTTCAAGCTCGCTTCTAACCGAATGGGTGAAAGGTCGCTCATTAGACGAAGCAACGGCGATTAAAAATTCAGATATCGCCGAAGAACTCGGCCTCCCGCCAGTGAAAATTCACTGTTCGGTGCTCGCTGAAGACGCGATTAAAGCAGCAATCGCAGACATCAAAGCTAAGCGCGGCGCGTAGCAGCCATGGCGATTACTATTACCCCTGCAGCGGCAGCGCATGTAGCCGAACAGATGGACGCCCGCGGGCATGGCATCGGCATTCGTGTCGGCGTTAAAACCACGGGCTGCTCAGGCATGGCGTATGTCCTCGAATTTGTCGACAAACTTGAGGTGGGTGATCAGGTGTTCGAGGAGGCCGGCGTTAAAGTGGTCGTAGACCCCAAGAGTTTGTTGTATATCGACGGCACAGAAATGGACTTCGTCAAGCAGGGTGTCAACGAAGGGTTTGAGTTCATCAACCCCAATGCGAAAGGCGAATGTGGCTGCGGCGAGAGTTTTAGTATCTAACTCTCGCGGCTGCTTTGGGCTGGTTTTCTCAGACCCCTCTCGTCAATCGCCTCGTGTGCTAATCGGCATCACTCGCCTGTATTGCAGAGTTGATGGGTGCGATAATGTATCCAGACCTAGGCACAGACTTTACAAGGCAAAGGATCATGCAAGCCCCTCAAGACTATTTCTCCCTCTTTTCTCTCGAGCGCAGGTTCGCCATCGACAAAAAAGCGCTTTCGGCGCGTTTTCGCGATCTGCAAAGCGAGAGTCACCCCGACAAAGTCGCGGCTGCAGATGAGCAAACGAAATTGCTCGCCGTACAGCAGAGCAGCCTCCTCAACGACGCTTACGCGACACTAAAATCACCCCTAGCGCGAGCGGGGTATCTTCTTCAGTTGCACGGTGTCGATGTGGAGGGCGTGTCGCAAACTGATCTCGACATGGCCGTTTTGATGGAGCAAATGGAATTGAGAGAGACGGTGGCCGACGCGCCTGCCGGAGAAGCCGGGCTTGCTGTGCTCGCGCCAATAAAACAGGACATCGGAAACCGCATCGCCGAACGAGAAGAGCGCTTCGTTGCCGGTTTAGAGGCAAATGATTTGCCCGGCGCGAAACGCGTTTTTCACGAATTGCAGTTTTTGCACAAATTGTTCCAAGAGATAGAGGTGAGCGAGGAGAGGCGATTAGGCTTTTAAATAGCTAACACCCTTCGTGATGATTTATGGCGTTATTACAGATACAAGAACCAGGCGGTAAGCCTGCGCGGCCGAAGCATCGGCTCGCTGTTGGCATAGACCTCGGCACGACCAATTCGCTTGTCGCAGCTCGCTGTGGACTCAAGGTCGAGACGCTGCCCGATGAGGCAGGAGCGCATCTGCTTCCCTCGATCGTGCATTATTCACGAGAGGGTGCAGTGCTTGTTGGCAAGCAAGCCAAAGCCTTCGCGCTTACCGATGCGCCAAATACCCTAGTCTCGGCAAAACGGATGCTGGGCAAAGGGCTTTCTGAACTGCGGCAGCTCGGTCACTATCTGCCCTACGAATTCGACGCAAGTAGAGACGATAAGGCGCCAGCAGTCATGACCCGGGCGGGGAGTAAAGACCCTGTGGCGGTGTCGGCGGACATTCTGGCGGCCTTAAAGACACGTGCCGAGAGCGCGTTAAAAGGCCAGCTCGAAGGTGCGGTCATTACTGTTCCCGCTTATTTTAATGACGCTCAGCGTCAACAAACGAAAGAGGCAGCGGCGCTTGCGGGGCTTAACGTTTTGCGCCTACTCAATGAGCCTACTGCAGCTGCGGTGGCCTACGGGTTAGATAGCGCCGATCAAGGGAATATCGTCGTCTTCGACCTGGGTGGCGGTACGTTCGATGTGTCGCTTTTGAGTCTCACACGCGGTGTTTTCGAAGTGCTGTCGACCGGCGGAGACACCAATCTAGGTGGCGACGATTTCGATAGATTGTTAGCGGCATGGCTTGTCGAGCAGTGCGGAGACGCGTCATTTAACGAAGGAGAAGCGCAGCAATTAGCGAACGAGCTAAAACACCAGCTCAGCGATCTCGACCGCGTCGATTTTGTGATGGGCGACTACACAGGCTCGCTTTCACGAGAGCAGTTTGCCGAAATCGCCAAGGAGCCGCTGGCGCGTGCGATGATGATCTGCCGTCGCTCACTGCGCGATGCGAGACTCGAACTCGACGACATCGACAACGTGATTTTAGTCGGCGGGTCGACACGAATGCCGCTCGTTCGAGCCGCTGTTGAGGCGTTCTTTGGTCGTGAGCCGCTAACCAGCATAGACCCAGATAAAGTGGTAGCGGTGGGCGCCGGCATACAGGCCGATGTGTTGATTGGCAACAAATCCGATACTGATTTTCTTCTCCTGGATGTCACTCCGCTGTCGTTGGGAATCGAGACTATGGGTGAACTGGTTGAAAAAATCATACCCCGTAACACGACTATTCCCGTTTCGCGTGCTCAAGAGTTCACAACATTCAAAGATGGCCAAACCGCGATGGCGTTGCATGTGATGCAGGGAGAGCGGGAAGCGGTAGCCGACTGCCGCTCGCTTGCGCGGTTTACGTTGCGTGGCATTCCGGGCATGGTTGCCGGGGCAGCGAAAATTAGGGTGACATTTCAGGTCGATGCCGACGGACTGTTAAGTGTGAGTGCAGAGGAGACTCTCACCGGCGCGAAATCTGAGATTCAGGTAAAACCGAGCTACGGTCTCGAGGCTGATACGATCGAGAGCATGCTGCAATCTTCGCAAGAAAATGCGCGTGCCGATATGGAGCTGCGGTCGTTGCAGGAGGCGAAGGTCGATGCGATCCAGTTGATCGATGCTGTCGCTGCGGCAGTGCTCGCGGATCCCCAGCTCTTAGAAGAAGGTGAGCAGCAAAAGATCAATGAAGGAGTAGCAGCACTTGCTGCAGCGCTAGAAACTGGGTCAAGTACACAGGTGAGTGATCTTACCGCGGCGCTCAATAAAATCAGTGGTGACTTCGCAGCAAGGCGCATGGATGAGCATATTGCGCGCGCATTGCAGGGCGAATCGATCTAAGCCTTAATAAGAGAATAGGTTGGCGTTATGCCTAATGGTAGGCGTATTCAACTAACAAACCAACACGTGAAGCGCCGCTCTAACCGAGTAGCCGTCACAGAGACGAACAAACTTAAGGAGCGGCGTGATGCCCAAGATTACCTTTTTACCGCATGACACTATTTGCCCCGACGGCGCGGTTATCGAAGTGGAGTCCGATGAGACCATTCTCAATGTTGCGCTGGCAAACAAGCTGGCGATCGAGCATGCCTGCGAAAAATCCTGCGCCTGTACCACATGCCATGTGATTGTGCGTGAGGGCTTTAACTCGCTAGAGGATGCAGAGGAAAACGAAGAGGATTATCTTGACAAGGCGTGGGGTCTGGAGCCTGAATCTCGGCTAAGCTGTCAGGCAAAAGTCGGCACGAAAGACCTCGTTATCGAAATACCCAAATACACGATTAACATGGTGTCTGAGGTTCATTAGAGCGATTCGCTCTCAGGAAATTTTGCGGAGGCAAGGCCATGAGTTTACGTTGGACAGATGTCAGTGAAATCGCAATGGGGCTTTTCGATCAGCATCCCGATGTGGACCCACAGTATGTGCGCTTCACAGACCTTCATCGGTGGGTCTGTGAGCTAGACGACTTCAGCGACGATCCTGAGCGCAGCGGCGAGAAAGTCCTCGAGGCGATTCAAGCGGCGTGGATCGAAGAGGCGGCGGACTAGTTGGCAGCGACTCGCGTAATAATCGTATAAAAATTGCGCAAGTGTGCGTACAATATGCGCTCTTTGAAATTCACGAGTTAGATTTGTCTGGCTCACCTAGCAAAATTTGGAGTCACAATGGCGATTGAACGCACACTCTCTATCATTAAGCCCGATGCCGTAGCCAAGAACGTCATTGGTGAAATCTACAGCCGTTTCGAAAAGGCGGGCCTTAAGGTCGTCGCTTCTAAAATGCTTCGTCTCGACGACGAACTTGCTGGCGGCTTTTACGCGGAACACCGCGAGCGCGGCTTTTTTGGCGACCTCATTGCATTCATGACCTCGGGCCCGGTAATGGTTCAAGTCCTCGAAGGTGAAGGCGCAGTCCTCAAGAATCGTGAACTTATGGGCGCAACTAACCCAGCAGACGCCGAAGCCGGAACTATTCGTGCCGATTTCGCGGTCTCTATTGATGCTAACGCTGTTCACGGTTCTGACTCAGTCGAGTCTGCGCAGCGCGAAGTAAGCTATTTCTTCAAAGACGAAGAGATCTGTTCATAAACAGCTAACGCCTACGCCAGCTTTCTCGGCTGGCGCGGCCATTGCGCGGTGGGCTCGCCTTGCGAGTACTGCTAGGAGACTGATTCGTCATGACGCTGGCAGCCAAACCTAATCTAGCAGGGATGAGCCTCGCTCAACTGCGCGACTACTTCCACTCCCTCGGCGAGAAACCCTTTCGCGCCGCACAGGTCCTTAAGTGGATTCACCAACGCGGTGTAATCGACATTCAGGCGATGACGGACATCAGCAAGCCTTTGCGTGACCGCCTGGCCTCAGAAGCTGAAATAGTCCTCCCCAAAATTGTTGAAGATTACGCGTCAGAAGACGGCTCCTATAAGTGGATTATCGAAGTGGCGAGCGGTAGTCGGGTTGAAATGGTTTACATTCCCGAGTCGGGTCGCGGCACTTTGTGTATTTCATCGCAGGCTGGCTGCACACTAGACTGCTCGTTCTGCGCTACTGGCAAGCAAGGCTTCAACAGCAACTTAACAGTCGCTGAGATAATCGGGCAGCTGTGGTGGGCGAATAAGCGCCTTGGCGGTTTCGATAGCCTACAAGAGCGTCCGGTGAGTAATGTCGTCATGATGGGAATGGGCGAGCCGCTGCTCAATTTTGAACCTGTAATGGATGCGCTCTCTCTCATGATGGAAGACTGCGCCTACGGCCTGTCGAAGCGCAAAGTGACGATCAGCACGTCGGGTGTTGTGCCGGCGATTAACAGGCTCAAAGATTACACCGACGCCTCGATAGCGGTTTCCCTTCACGCGCCAAATGACGAATTGCGCAGTCAGCTCGTACCGATCAATAAAAAATACCCCATCGCAATGCTGTTAGACTCTGTTAAGGGTTATATGGCGAGTTTGAATGACAAGCGCGTGCCAGTTATCGAATACACGCTAATTGCTGGTGTTAATGACCATCGACAGCATGCGCGTGAGCTCGGCGAACTGCTTCGAGACTTCCCCTGCAAGGTTAATATCATTCCATTCAACCCGTTCTCATTGAGCGACTATAGGCGTCCGAGCAGCACGTCGATCACTAACTTCAGGCAAATTTTACAGCAAGCCGGGTATACCGTTACGGTGCGCACTACACGGGCCGATGACATTGGTGCGGCCTGTGGTCAGCTTGTTGGCGACGTGGCGGATCAGACCAAGCGCAGCAGTCGCCATCTTGCAAAGCATTCGGCGAACATCATTGCTGCCTCATCGGATCAGGCGCGCGCCGCAGACTCAGCCTAGCGGCAAAGGAGACGGTAACGCCATGCAAGTTCCGTATTCTAACGTCAGCACTAATTATTCTCTTAAGCGTGGTGCGCTGCGCGTCTCGCTCGCGGCACTGCTTCTGACCTCGGTCGTCTCTTGTGTCACTACAACCACAGGCGGCTTCGATCCTGCATCATCAGAGGAGCAGGCGGTGATAGATTATTCCCGCTTAGCACTCGCCTATTTCGAAGCTGGAGAGTTGGTGTCGGCTCGGCGCAACGCAAACGATGCGCTTGCGCTCGATGATGGAGCTGCGGCAAGCCTCGAGGTGTTGGCGCTGATCTCGCAGCGGGAACAAGATTACGGTCTCGCCGAAGAGTATTTTAGGCTCGCACTGCGCAAGGCGCCCCAAGCGTCGCGTATCCGTAACAATTTCGCCGCATTTTTGTTTGAGCAGGCGCGTTATTCAGAGGCCTATGTTGAGCTGCAAAGCGTTGTCGCAGACACCGGCTATGCGGGGCGTGCAGAGGCCTATGAGAATTTCGGACTGACGTCTCTTGAACTAAAAAACACCGCCGAGGCGCGCGAGGCGTTTTTACGCGCAACGTACTTAGAACCATCGTTAGTGCAGTCTTCGTTAGAGCTATGTATCCTTAGCATTGAACGCGGCGAGTGGCCCGAGGCGCGGGCGTGGTTCGAGCGCTATCTCAATGCACGGAGCGACGCAGGCAGTGCAGAAACCGTTGCGCATAGCGATAGGGCATTACAAGCAGGACACGATCTCGCCAGTGAAGCAGGCGATGACGACGCAGCAGCGACCTGGCAGCGTCTACTTGATACCAGAATTGCGACACATAACTTAAACTAAACAGTCTCGTTTGCAGAGGCAGGCGAACTCCGCCATTTCGTCAGCTTTAGACGACTAGTTATTCGACTAGTTAGACGACTAGCAGTCGCTAAAGTAGCCAAGGGCCCGACGATGAGAAGGGCGACAGATTTTATGATTGAGAACTCGAACGACGATACGGGCAGCGCGAAAGCGGCCGATACAGAAATCGATCTAAGCTCGCCGGGCGCGCGGCTAAAGGCAGAGCGCGAGCGGCAGGGGTTCGAACAAGAAGAGCTTGCCACAAAGCTGCACATCACTCGGCACTACCTGCGGGCTATCGAAGAAGACGCCTACGACAGACTGCCCGGCGTCGTCTTCGCACGCGGTTACGTAAGAAATTATTGCTTGTTGCTCGAAATGCCGACCGAGCCCCTAATGACGATGTTCGAAGCTCTGGTAGAGACCGCAAGAAAAGACAAAGAGGCAGAGGGTGTGCCAAAGCGAAAGCTGACGCGCGTCGACCGCAACCAGCGCTGGTTAAGTCTTTCGCTGTTTGTTTTCGTGAGCCTTTTCGGCGTCCTCTGGTTTTTAAACGGGTAAAGCGCGCACAATCAGAATACGTTTAGCCCATAGACAACTAGTAAATTGAGTCCGAATCCATGAATTCTCAGAATCATATTACACGCCGTAAGACGCGCCAAATTATGGTTGGCAATGTTGCTGTAGGCGGCGACGCACCCATTAGCGTGCAAAGCATGACCAATACAGAGACTTGTGACGTTGACGCGACGCTTAAGCAGATCCAGCGACTCGTTACGGCAGGCGTCGACATTGTGCGTGTCTCGGTGCCGAGTATGGATGCGGCTGCTGCGTTTAAAGAGATTCGTTCCAAGGTAAGTGTGCCTCTTGTCGCGGACATACATTTCGATCATCTGATTGCGCTCCAAGTGTTGGAGTCGGGCGTCGACTGCCTGCGCATAAACCCTGGCAATATTGGCAGCGAGAAACGGATTCGTGCAGTAGTCGATAGCGCAAAAGATAAGGGTATACCGCTAAGAATCGGCGTTAATGCAGGCTCTCTGGGCAAGACTCTTTTGCGTAAATACAAAGAGCCGAGTGCCGAAGCGATGGTCGAGTCTGCACTAACGCAGATCGACATACTCGATAAACTCGATTTTCAGAATTTCAAGATCAGCTTGAAGGCGTCCGAGATCTTTATGACGCTCACCGCCTACCGTCAACTTGCGACGCAGATCGATCAGCCTCTGCACCTCGGTATTACCGAGGCGGGCGGCTTGCGTTCTGGTACGGTCAAGTCTGCTATCGGGCTTGGCGCGCTGTTGATGGAAGGTATTGGAGACACGATCCGCATATCGCTGGCCGCTGATCCTGTCGAGGAAGTTAAAGTTGGCTTCGATATTCTCAAAAGCCTCGGTTTACGTCACAAGGGCGTAAATTTGGTTGCTTGCCCGAGTTGTTCGCGTCAGAACTTCGATGTCATCTCGGTGGTGAATGAGCTTGAGGCACGCCTCGAAGACATCACGACGCCGATCGATGTGGCGGTAATCGGCTGCATCGTTAACGGACCGGGCGAGGCGAAGGTCGCCGAGATTGGATTAACTGGCGCCAGTCCTAATAACCTCGCCTATGTCGAGGGAGTGCCATCAAGAAAAATCCAGAACGCCACGCTTGTCGACGATCTTGAGGCGATGGTTCGTGCGCGCGTCGCGCTTAAAAAAGACGTTATCGCGTCGAGCTAGGCGCGTCAAAATCATCCCACGGCCTAGCCTGTTAGGCCCTGCATAAGACTTAGGCGACGACAAATCACCATGGCAAAACTCCAAGCAATTCGCGGCATGAACGACACTCTCCCTGCCCAAACCTCAACATGGCAAGCGCTCGAAGCCGCGTTTCACCGGGTCGTTAATCGGTTTGGTTATCAGGAGATTAGGTTTCCGGTGCTCGAGCAGACACAGCTGTTCAAGCGCTCTATCGGCGAGGTCACCGACATTGTCGAAAAAGAGATGTACAGCTTTGACGATCGCAATGGCGATAATCTGAGTCTTCGACCAGAGGGCACAGCCGGTTGTGTGCGGGCAGCCGATCAGCATGGACTGCTCTATAACCAACAGCAGAGGCTTTGGTATCAGGGCCCCATGTTTAGGCATGAGCGTCCGCAGAAAGGGCGTTATCGCCAGTTCCAGCAGTTTGGTGTCGAAGCCTTTGGTATGTCTGGTCCAGACATCGACGCCGAGCTCATCCAATTGTCCGCAGACCTGTGGCGCGAGCTCGATATTGCCGGGGCGCTTGTTCTGCAAATCAATAATATTGGCGCGTCGGCCGAGCGCCAAGCCTACGGTGCTGCGCTCACAGCTTATCTAGAGAGCCATAGCGAGCGCCTCGACGACGATGCGCGTAATCGCCTCTATAGCAATCCGCTTCGTATTCTCGACAGCAAAAATCCCGACATGCATGCACTGTTGGCGGCTGCGCCAGTCCTCGCCGATTACGTGAGCGCAGAGAGCGTCGCCCATTTTGAGGAGCTCAAGGGGCTTCTCGATAATGCAGGCATTGCTTTTGAGGTTAATCCGCGGCTCGTTCGCGGTCTTGATTACTACAATAATTGCGTTTTCGAATGGGTGACCGATTCACTCGGCGCGCAGGGCACCGTTTGCGGCGGTGGCCGCTACGACGGTCTTGTAGAGCAGCTCGGCGGCAAGCCTACAGTAGCAGCAGGGTTTGCTATGGGAGCTGAAAGATTAGTGCTGATGCTCGAGACGCTCGAAAAAGTGCCGCAAGCCACGCAGCCGGCCCTCTACCTTGTCGTGCCCAACGGGCTCGCCAAAGAGGCGCAGGCGCTCGCAGCAAGGTTACGACATGCCATGCCAGAACATAGAATTATCAGCCACTGTGGCGGGGGAAAGCCCGCCAGTCAGCTCAAGCGCGCGTTTAGTCTTAATGCGCGCTTTGCAATACTCCTTGATACTCAAGGACTCGCCGAAGGTGTTTTGAAACTCCGTGAACTCGTAGACGGGGGAGAGGAGGCTGTGCTCACTCTCGATGAAGCGCCAGACCAGATCGGCCGAAGACTTTCGCAAGCCTAGCCTTCCGCGCCGTTCCCATTGTCAGCATTGCGTCAGAAGCGTCCAATTCAGGCGTAATGGCGCAATGAAATGGCCTGAGGGAATCAATTAGTGCCCGAGTTGTCATAAAGAGCAGTGTTCCCCAAGGTAATTCGAGTTAGAATAACGGGTTAACCGGTTCGAACAGACTTTTGGCGCAGTCTTATCGACAATAAGTTCGCATAACAGCGTGATAAACAAATAAGGAGACCGTCGTGGCGATTAACGCGGCTGAGGAAGAAACCCTAGAGACCCTCAAAAAGTGGTGGGAAGAAAACGGAAAGCAGCTCGTTGCAGCGATTGTTATCGTTGCGGCAGGGTTTGGCGGTTGGAACTTTTGGGAAGGCCAGCAGTTGGCTACGCAAGGTGCCGCATCCGATCTTTACGAAGAAATACTCGAGCTGACGCTTGTTGAGCCCGGTCAGCAAATTGCTACCGACGATGCTGACCGCATAATAGCGTTGAGCGCACAGCTGCGCGATGACTTCTCGCAATCAACTTATGCCTCGTTCGGCGCCCTCTTTGCTGCGTCTCAGCATGTAGCGAGCAATGATCTCGAGGCGGCAGAAGCCGATCTGCAGTGGATTATCGACAACCACGGCAAAGGATTTATGGCCAAAACCGACTCGGGCCTGTTGCTCACCGCAAACCTGAGGCTTGGAAGAGTCATCCTTGCGAGAGGCGATGCAGAGCGCGCACTCGCGCTAGTGAACTCAGTGGCGCCTCAGTCTTTCGAAGCAGGCTATTCCGAGCTGCGGGGCGATATCTACCTTGCGCTAGGTCGACGCGCCGATGCTCGTGACGCCTACCTTGCGGCTCAAGAAGCGGGATCGTTAAGCGATTCGCTGCGCATGAAACTCGACGACCTCGCGCGGGTCGAAAGTTAATTCGAAGCAGTGCTGCTAAACAGAGAGATTATGACTTCATCTAAACACAGTCTGGCGTCTAGCCAATTGAACCCGAGCAATCGATTGGCAGCGCGCTGGTCTGTGTTGCTTCTGCTTGCGGCGTCGCTGACAAATTGTGCCGGCTTCGATACAGGCAAACTAAATCCGTCTAATTGGTTCGGCGACGATGAAGTAAACCCACCTACCGAACTAATTAGAATCGATGCCGAAGTCTCGCTCAGGCGAGAATGGGATGCGAGCGTCGGTAACGGTCAGGGAAAAATATTTAACCTCATTACTCCCGCTCTCGATGGCGCACGACTTTTTGCAGCGAGTGCGGATGGCACAGTGGCCGCCTATTCGGCGAATGATGGCGCGTTACTGTGGCGTGAGCGGTTAGATGAAACAATTACAGGTGGCGTGGGCGCCGGATATGGCCTCGTATTGGTCGGTACCGAAGCGGCTGAGGTGGTAGCGTTAGATCAAGAAACAGGCGCGCTTCTCTGGGCCATGCCTGTGTCGAGCGAGGTGCTGTCAGCGCCAAAAACCAATGGTGATATCGTAGTGGTGCAGACTGTCGATGAGAAACTCGTCGCGCTCGAGGCAACCAATGGCGAGCAGCGTTGGACCTATGAGACAACGTTGCCCGCACTGACACTTCGCGGCACAAGCAGTCCTGTGTTCGCCTCTGGAGGCAAGGTGCTTGCTGGATTTAGCAATGGCACTCTGGTTGCAGTCGAGGCCAATGACGGCGTGTGGAGTTGGGAAGAACGCGTCGCAGTGCCCGAAGGCCAATACGATATAGATCGTGTGATCGACATAGACGGGCAGCTACTCGTCGACGGTTCACGAGTCCTTGCTTCGAGTTATCAAGGCAATCTCATGGCGCTCGACGTCAACACCGGTCGCATCGTGTGGGGCCGCGAGGCCTCGAGCTATCACGGTATCGAGCGCGGCTTCGGTAATCTCTATTACGTAGATGATGAAGGGATTATCACTGCGGTTCGCGACAACAGCGACGACGTGGTTTGGGAGAACAGCGATCTTAAATTTCGCAGCGTTTCTGCGCCGCGCGCAGTCGGAAACTACATCGCTGTTACCGATTTCGAAGGCTATGTACATTTACTCTCGCAGATCGACGGGCGCATTGTCGGTCGAACGCGCGCCGACAGCGATGGCGTTCGCGCGGCGATGATTAGCGGCGGAGGTCTGCTCTATGTGTACGGCAATAGCGGAAAGCTCTCCGCTTTCAGGCCAAATTAGTTATTAGCGCCGCGCGGGCGTCAAGCCGCGCCGCCTTTTCTTCATCAATATTTCACACTAGCTCGACTACTGTTCCATTAGGACACTCATGAAACCTGTTATCGCACTCGTTGGTCGCCCGAACGTTGGCAAATCGACGCTGTTCAATCGGCTGACTAAATCACGCGAGGCAATTGTTGCTAATTTCCCTGGGCTTACTCGCGACCGCAAATACGGCGAGGGTGAGGTTGAGGGGCAGTCGTTTATCGCGATCGACACCGGCGGTATTACAGGAGATGAGGAAGGCATCGACTTGGAGATGGCCGCGCAATCGCTTCAAGCTATTGCCGAGGCGAATATCGTTTTATTTATGGTCGATGCTAAAGACGGGCTCATGCCCGATGATCACGGCATCTTAGATTACCTGCGCAAGCGAGAGAAACACACGTATCTCGTTGCCAATAAGATCGATGGACTAGACCCTGATATCGCGCTTGCCGATTTCTATAGCCTTGGCTTTACCGAAGTGCATCCTATCACTGCGACTCAGGGTCGTGGCGTGAAGTCTCTGCTGCTAGGCATACTTGAAGAGTTTGCCGAAATCGCTAAAAAAGAAAAATCCGAAGACGATTTCGATATCGATAATGTTGCCGTC
>LICD01000021.1 GCA_001438145.1 OM182 bacterium BACL3 MAG-120619-bin3
GTCGGCAAGCGAATGACTTGATCTGTCGAAGCAACGACCCCCGACTCCAGCGCGGCAAGCGAACTAAACACTTTGAAAGTAGACGCAGGAATGGCAGCGCGGACAAGCCATTGCTCACTTGTGGCGAAAAATTCACCCGATTCTCCATCGAGTAAAAAAACGCCGCCTTCGAATCCGCTAGCAAGTCTCGCGGAATCATCAAGGGGCCTGACCTGTTGACTAACAGAGCAGCTTACGATTACAAAAAGAGCAACGAGGAACACCGTGCCGCGCTTACAGAGCAACGAGAAACCGCGAATTCTTGAGATTTTACTCTTCAGCATCGCAACTAGAATCCGTTTTTGCTACGCGGTAAAACGCGTTAGCGAAATGAGCTTACCCACTAACTTAGGTCGACTGCATAGTTTCGTAGGATGTCCATAGCCACAGTCTCTAGCGTCTTTTTATGTGTGCGCCGAAGAAAAACACGCGGAGCTTTACCCTCATCATGCGCCTCAAGCCAGCGTGAGGCGCACAGACACCAAGAATCTCCCTGTTTAAGCCCCGGAAAACCAAAGGCCGGAACCGGCGTACTCAGGTCATTGCCCTGCGAACGCGTGTAGCTAAGAAACTCGTCGGTCACCGCCACACAGACCGTGTGGCAGCCATGATCATCTTCATTGGTGTTACAGCAGCCGTCACGGAAAAACCCCGTTACCGGATCCGTCCCGCAAGGTTCGAGCGGCTCATCGAATACGTTAACCGATTCGTCCATTGTCATGGTGCCATCCCTTTTTTAGAACCCATTGAGGCTTGCGTAACGCTCACGATGGAAAAGCGCATCGCCCAAGAAAGCGGCGGCAACACGCGCACGCTTCATATAAAAGCCGATGTCGTATTCGTCAGTCATGCCAATGCCGCCATGCATCTGTACCGCTTCGTTGCTCACAAGCGTTGCCACCTCGCTAAGTTTAGCCTTGGCAATACTGGCAAATTCCGCGATATCGGCATCATTTTTGTCGGCATCGTCGAGCGCAGCCAGTGCGGCGCGGACTGCAGACTTACACAGTTCGATCTCGGAATACATTTCGGCTGCGCGGTGTTGCAGACCCTGAAAAGACCCGATGAGTACGCCAAATTGTTCGCGCTGTTTTAAGTAGTCGAGGGTTATTTCGAACGCTTGCTGCATGCTACCGAGCATCTCGGCAGCAATGCCGATGCGGCCAATATCTAGAACGCGAGTTAGGCTAGTATAGGCATCGCCTTCAGCGCCTAAAAGCGCGTCGGCTCCTACCTTTACGTTATTGAGGCTTAGCATCGCCGAATTACGGCTGTCGACCATCCAGCTGCGATTTATCGACACGCCTTCTGCAGCGGCATCGACCAAAAATACGCTTAACCCTGCCCTGTCGTCGATTGCGCCAGCGGTTCGAGCAACAACGACAAGCTTGTTTGCTATATGGCCATCGAGCACAAAGGTTTTACATCCGTTGAGAACATAGCCCTCACCAGATTTAACGGCAGAGGTTTCGATTCGGCACGGACGATGATGCGGCTTCTCGTCTATAGCCAGCGCAAGCAACAATTCGCCACTGACGACCTGGGGTAAAAACTCGCTTTTCTGCGCGTCCGAACCAAGCTCGTTGATCGCCGACGCGCCGAGAAGGACGGTAGCGATTAATGGCGAGCTCACAAGCGTGCGTCCCGACTCTTCGAGCACTACGCCGAGGCCGCCGTAGCCGAATTCAAATCCGCCGTAGGCTTCGGGAATCGCCATGCCGGCCCAGCCCAATTCGAGCATCTGTCGCCAGAGGTTTTGGTCGTAGCCTTGCGCGTCTTTGCTGTCGCGCAGACCACGCAGCACCGACACTGGCGCGTTCTGGTCGACGAAGGCCTTCGCCGAGTCTTTCAATAACTGCTGATCTTCGCTTAATACTAAACTCATAATTCTCTCTCTCGCTCGGCGGTTATTGCCACCGAGTTAACAAACTATTTCTGCACCAGACTAAGCATGTCTGGCAGGCCAAGAACACGCTTCGCGATCACATTGAGCTGAACCTCAGAGGTGCCGCCTTCGATCGAGTTCGCTTTCGACCGCAGCCACTCGCGTGTCACGGCGATCTCGTCTGACGCAAAACCCTCCCCTTCCCAGCCTAGCGCTTGGCTACCGAGGGATGAAAGGAGTAACTCGTATCGGCGCTTATTGAGCTCACAGCCGTAGTTTTTGAGCATCGACGATGTCGCATTGGGGCCTTGACCCTGCTTCGATTCTTCGGTCGAGCGCTGCGAGGTCAGCGCGAAGGCTGCGCTATCAATTTTGAACTTCGCAATCTCGTCGCGAAGACCCGGATCGGAGATCTTGTCGGTATCCCCGCGGTAGTGCATGGCTGCGCGTTCGACGCTGTCCATAGTCGACGTGGTTCCCCCACGATCGCCCTGACTACCCGCTAATCCGAAGCCCGATATCATCGTGCGTTCGTGCTGCAAAAGACGCTTAGCGATTGCCCAGCCGTTGTTAAGACCGCCGACAAGGTTGGCAGCTTTCGCGCGCGCATCATCGAAGAAGGTTTCACAAAAAGGCGACATACCGCTAATGAGCTGAATAGGCTTGGTCGTTACGCCCGGCGTGTCCATATCGAAGAGGATAAAGCTGATTCCTGCATGCTTTGGCACGTCGCTATCGGTGCGTACTAGGCAAAAAATCCAGTCTGCTTTGTCGGCATACGAGGTCCACACTTTGGAGCCATTGATCACATAGTCATCGCCGTCGAGAACTGCCTTAGTATTTAAGCTCGCGAGATCAGACCCTGAACCGGGCTCAGAATATCCCTGACACCAGCGTATCTCACCGCGGACGATTTTAGGAATATGCTCACTCTTCTGTTCATGCGTGCCAGACTCAAGGAGAACTGGACCGAGCATACTAATACCGAAGCTATTAAGCGGCGGACGCGCATTTATTCGCGACATTTCTTGAGCGAGGACCATCGACTCGTCTTTACTCAACCCGCCGCCACCGTATTCGGCCGGCCAAGTTGGCGTCGTCCACCCCTTTTCTGCCATTCGCTCGAGCCACAGTTTACTTTCTGGGTTGACGAAAGTCGGATTACGACCACCCCAAACCACCTCAGCGTCGACCATAGGCGTGCGCATAGACGCTGGGCAGTTAGCCTCGAGCCACGCGCGTGTTTCTTGTCTGAAATCCTCTAAGTGAGCAATCGCTTGCACCTTTTTACTCCTCTACTGTGTTCTTTCTGCTAGTTATTGACTAACACCTGACGACCGCGCACCTTGCCCGCCTTGAGGTCGGCAAGCGCCGCCTCGGCTTCGGCCAATGGGCGCTCATGAATTTCGATCGGATCGATTTTTCCCGCTCGCACCAGCTCCATAAGCTCGCCCATGTCTTTGAGCGTGCCAACATAACTACCCTGAATAATGCGCGCATTCATTGGCAAGAAAGGAATGGGAATATTCAGTGATCCGCCGTACAAGCCAATAATGATAATCATGCCGCCTTTACGAAGGCAGCCAAGCCCATAATTAACCGAGGCTTCGGCGCCAACAAAATCGAGCACCGCGTAGGCGCCGCCGGTCGACTTACGAATCTCTTTGCCCGATTGTGGATCGCTCGAATTGAACGTACGCGTAACACCCAACTCTTTGGCTGACGCGAGTTTAGCTTCGTCGATGTCGACAACAATAGGATCCAAGCCTTTTGAGAGCGCGATCTGTATCGCCATCATGCCAACGCCGCCTGCCCCTATAATAACTACCTCATCGCCCTTGCCTACTTCGCCTAGCTTGTTAAGCGCACTGTAGGCCGTGAGACCGGAGCAGGCATAAGTCGCCGCGAGGCTGTCGCTTACATCCCCCTTGTCGAAGAGATAGCGCGAGTGAGGCACCGACACGTATTCGGCAAAGCCGCCTTTGGCAGCGATGCCTAGTGCGCGACCCGGTGTACAAAGGTTTTCGTCGCCGCGCAAACACGAGGCGCATTCGCCGCAGCCTATCCAGGGATAAACTACTCGGCGATCACCAATTGCAGCGCCTTCAGATTCTGGCCCGACGGCAACGACTTCACCGAATATTTCGTGACCCAAGACCATACCTGGACGCCCAACTTCGAGCTGCTTCTGGTGACCTAGATCGAAGACTCCGTCGTGCATGTGTATATCGGAATGACACACGCCACAGGCGAGCATCTTAACGATCACTTCGGACCCTTGCGGCTGCGGGATTTCAGATTCGACGGCGGCAAGAGGACCGCCCGGTGTAGTGGTTTCAAATGAGAGCATGATGACCTCCTGGCCTGTCTCGAAAAGAGGGGCAGAGCGGCGAATTCAAGCGCCGCACCACCGTTAAGATTCAGCGCAGAGATTACTCCTGCTCGGCTCCCCACTGCGCGAACGTCTTGCCTTCTTTCGCCAATTTTTCGAGCAGAGGCGCCGGCTTCCAATACTCTTCGCCGTAGCGATCGCGGAATTCACAAATCTTGTCGTAGACGTTTTTAAGACCCACATGATCGGCATAGTGCATTGGGCCGCCTTTGGGCGCTGGGAAAGCATAGCCGAACACATAAACAACATCGATATCGCTTGGCCGCTGCGCAATGCCCTCTTCGAGGATAAGCGCGCCTTCGTTAATCAGCGGATACAGACAGCGCTCCAGTATTTCCTGGTCGCTTACCTCACGCTGCTCAACACCCAAGGCAGCCGCTTCTGATTTGATCAGCGCTTCGATCTCAGGATCGTTCATGCGAGCACGTGTCGCGGGATCGTATTTATAGAATCCTGCGCCAGTTTTTTGTCCGAAACGATCCATCTCTACTAGGACAGTGCCCATTCGGTAGAGCTTAGGATCGTTGGGCAGATCTGTGCGGCCTTCGCGGGCTTTGTAGCCAACGTCGAGTCCGGCGAGGTCGCCCATAGCAAGTGGCCCCATTGCCATGCCAAACCCTTCGAGCGCAGCGTCAACCTTTGCCGGTGTGCAGCCATCGAGCAGTAACATCTGCGACTCGCGGCCATAGCCTCCCAGCATGCGATTGCCTATAAAGCCGTAGCAGACCCGCGACAGCGCACACACCTTGCCGATTTTCTTACCAATCGCCATGGCAGTGGCAAGCGCGTCGTCTGCGGTCTTCTCGCCGCGCACAACCTCGAGCAGTTTCATCACATTGGCCGGACTGAAAAAGTGCATGCCGAGGACGTCTTGCGGGCGCTTAGTCGCGGCTGCAATAGCATCGATATCTTGGTAAGAGGTGTTGCTCGCAAGAATTGCGCCGGGCTTACAAACAGCATCGAGCTTGGCGAAAATTTCTTTCTTGAGCTCAAGATTTTCGAATACCGCCTCGATAATCATGTCTACGTCGGCAAGGTCGGCATAGTCTGTTGTGCCGCTTATTGCACCCATACACTGAGCGACCTGTGCCTCGGTGAGCTTGCCTTTCTTCATTGTGATTGCGTAGTTTTTCTCGATAATGCCGAGACCTCGTGCGAGCGCCTCGTCATTAATCTCGACCATGACAACCTGAATACCAACGTTCGCGAAACACATGGCGATGCCGCCACCCATGGTGCCGCCGCCAATGACTGCGACTTTCTTTACCTCACGCAAAGGCGTGTCTCGTGGCAGATCTTTGATTTTTGCAGCCTGACGCTCGGCGAAGAAAATATGGCGCATTGCGGCAGATTCGGGCGAGGTCACCAATTCCATAAAGAGTTCTCGCTCACGGTCCAGGCCTGCGTCCATCGATTGACCTACCGCCGCTTCGATGCAAGAAACGATACGATCGGGGGCGATCTGCCCGCGCGCTCTCGCAGCGAGCTGCTTGCGTGCAGCCTCGAAGAAACCTGGCTCAACAGTCGCAGGATCGATTGTTATATCGCGGATGCGCTTAAGCGGCGCACCGGATGCAACAAGCTCTTTTGCGTAGGCAATCGCGCCAGCCTGCACGTCATCGCCCGCAACTACCTCGTCGATCAAATTGGCAGCCTTCGCTTTCTCTGCTGCAATCGGGTTACCCGAGGTAATCATATCTAGCGCAACTTTTACGCCTGCGATACGCGGAACCCGCTGCGTGCCGCCTGCACCAGGAAGCAAGCCGAGCTTTACTTCGGGCAAGCCTACTTTCGCCGAGGCGATTGCACAGCGGTAGTGGCAAGCAAGAGACACTTCGAAGCCACCGCCCAACGCGGTGCCGTGAATAGCGGCAATCACAGGCTTGACTGAGTTTTCAATAGCGCCGAGTACTTCGGGCAGGCCCGGGCCTTGAGGCGGCTTGCCGAATTCGGTGATGTCGGCGCCGGCGATAAAAGTGCGGCCTTCGCAGCGTAAGACTAGCGCGTCGGTCGCGTCGCTTTGTGCGGCTGTAACAGCTGCGAGTATGCCTGCACGAACAACCTGCGCGAGGGCGTTGACGGGCGGATTGTTTACGCTGATAACGCCGATGTTGTCGACGATCTGATAGCTCACTACGTTGGACATATTGTTGGTTTCCTTTTCTATTTAATTCTGTATTTAGTTCTTCGCTTAGCTACTTTTCCAGCCCATAAGCTTCCTGCAGGGTAGCCTAATCTAAGCGCTCGATAATCGCTGCGACACCTTGCCCAATGCCTATGCAGAGGCTGATCGCCGCATAGCGCCCACCAGTGCGCTCAAGGTGGCGCATCGTCGTAAGCGCGATGCGCGCACCCGACGCACCCAGCGGATGTCCAATCGCAATAGCGCCGCCGTTAGGATTTACGCGCGAGTCGGTAAAGTCTACGTCGAGCATCTTTAGACACCCCAACACCTGTGTGGCGAACGCTTCATTAATCTCGATTACATCCATGTCAGCCAGCGTAAGATTGGCCCGTGCGAGCGCCTTCTGTATCGCAAAAACGGGCCCCAAACCCATCACTCTGGGTTCTACGCCTGCGACGGCACCGGCGATGATTCGCACACGTGGCTTCACACCGAACTTCTCACCGACCTCGCGATTACCGATCACTAGAGCCGCTGCGCCATCGTTGATACCTGAAGCATTGCCGGCTGTCACCACGCCACCGTCGAACAAAGACCGAAGGTTGCCCAGCGTCTCGAGGTCTGAGGAAGGCCGGGGGTGCTCGTCTGCATCGACAGTCAACGCAGGCTTCTTGCGGCCTTGGTCAACTTCAATAGGAATAATTTCGTCTTTGAAGAAGCCCTCTGCCCGAGCCGCCTCGTATTTCGACTGCGAAGCAGCGGCGAAAACATCACTGTCCTCACGCGAAATCCCAAGGTCGGACGCAATGTTATCTGCTGTTTGCGGCATGGTGTCGTTGCCAAAAATTTTGGCATACTCAGGATTAGTAAAACGCGCACCGAGCGTGCTGTCAGCTATCTGCTGACCGCGATCGAACGCGCTGGTGGCCTTAGATAGCACGAGAGGGGCACGGCTCATAGATTCGACGCCACCCGCGAGAAAAAGATCTCCCTCGCCGACTTTAACGCCACGTGCCGCATCCAATGTAGCCGCAAGACCCGAACCGCAAAGACGGTTCACAGTAATGCCTGCGAGAGTTGTTGGCATCCCTGCGCGAAGCGAAGCAAACCGGGCGACATTGCGGCAGTCCTCTCCCGCGCCGTTAGTGTTTCCCATCACGACATCTTCGAACGTCTCGGGCGTAAAACCACTGCTTGCAACGACCGATTTAATGACATGCGCTAATAAATCGTCAGGGCGAATAGACGACAGTCCGCCACCGTGTCTACCGAAGGCCGAACGCCCGCCGGAATAAATGAATGCGTCGTTGAGGTGCTTATCTGACATGGCTTTGTGCTCTCCGAATTCGACTTAGTATAAATTTTACGAGTCAGGCCCTAAGCGCCCCTAGAATGGTCTAGCGACGACCTATCGCCGTATCCATCGGATCATAGCATAGGGTTTTTAGGCATGGTATGAGTCGCGCAGGCTAACGGAATATGCTAATTTCGTGGTCTGAATCGGCGCTTGAAGAGGCTTACTGCACCACTTTATCCCCTGCCCGCGTCTCGCGTTCGACTCGCTCATCAGCCAACACGAGCGCACCTATCCGCGCATGCTCGCAAGACACTCAATCAACACCATTAAGTTAGAGACAGGTAGACATCATGATCCGTGACCAAGAGACCATCAACGCCCTCGTCGACATTATCGAACGCTTCGTGCGCGAGCGCCTCATTCCAGCCGAAGATCAGATGGCTGAGGAAGGCAAACTCCCCGACGACCTGCTGCAAGAAATGCGCGAATTGGGCCTGTTCGGCCTGACGATTCCGGAAGAATACGGCGGCCTCGGCCTCACAATGGAAGAAGAGATTCTGGTGTCTATGGCTCTCGGCCATACATCTCCTGCCTTCCGCTCTATCATGGGCACCAATAACGGGATCGGATCAGCCGCAATCGTGTTTAATGGCACCGAGGCTCAGAAGCAAAAGTATCTGCCTAAATACGCGAGTGGCGAATGGATTAGCTGCTTTTGCTTAACCGAACCCGAAGCCGGCTCGGACGCAGCCTCACTGCGCACCACGGCGCGCCGCGACGGCGACCATTATGTGATCAACGGCACCAAGCGCTATATCACTAACGCGCCGGTCGCCCACACCTTCAATGTCATGGCGAGAACCGACCCCGAGGTCAAAGGCGCGCGTGGTATTTCCTCATTTATCGTAGAGCGCGATACCCCGGGAATCACACTTGGCTCGATCGACAAGAAAATGGGCCAGTCGGGATCGATGACCTGCGACGTTATTTTCGAAGACGTGCGAGTCCCTGCCGAGAATATTATTGGTGAGGAAGGCGAAGGCTTCATAACTGCAATGAAGGTACTAGATCGAGGCCGCTTGCACATATCTGGCGTGTCGATCGGCGTCGCAAAACGCCTGATCGCCGACGCCCTCGATTACGCGATGCAGCGCAAACAGTTCGGTCAACCCATCGCAGAGCAACAGCTTATTCAAGCCATGCTCGCCGACTCACAAACCGAGACCTATGCAGCCGAGTGCATGACCATGGAAACCGCACGCCGCCGCGATAGAAACGAGAATGTCAGCACAGAGTCTTCTGCTTGCAAACTTTTCTGCACCGAGATGGTCGGTCGGGTTGCCGATCGCGCTGTGCAAATACACGGAGGCGCAGGCTATATGTCTGAATACGCCGTCGAGCGCTTCTACCGCGATGTCCGTCTGTTCAGACTCTATGAAGGCACAAGCCAGATCCAGCAGATCATTATCGCCCGCAATATGATTAGAGCTGCGAGCTAACAACAGGGTAAAACGCTGCCAAGGCACTTTGATAGATTCAGATCAAAGCGCTTTGGTAGAATCTGAACGAGAATACTGACTGTTTCAAAGCCCTAAATTCAGATAGCGAAGGTCCCATGACAGAGAAGCAGGCCGAAGGCTTAAGCGACAATCTGCAACCTAACGACGACTCGCAACCATCGAAACAATCCCCGCTGCAAAAAGCGATTTTCGATATTATCTTTGGCTATGAATCTCGCGCCGGCCGCTGGTTCGACATCGCACTCATCGTCCTCATCCTGTCGAGCGTCACAGCCGTACTTGCCGACTCTGTCGCCTCGATTCATCTCAACTATGGCACGATAATTTATCGGTTAGAGTGGGCCTTTACACTGATATTCACCCTTGAATATTTCTTGCGAATCTATTCAACCACACGCAAGCGCGCCTACCTCTTTAGTTTTTACGGAATCATCGACCTCTGCTCGATTCTTCCCACCTACCTTGCGTTTGTCTTTCCCTCGGCGGCTTATCTACTCGTTATTCGAATCCTGCGCGTGCTGCGAATCTTTCGCATCCTCAAACTCTTTCGCTATATAGGCGAGGCTAACCTGCTCTATGCGGCGCTATTACAAGCACGCCGAAAAATATTTGTCTTTCTCTTCTCCGTAATCGTACTGATTGTCATTTTCGGCGCGTTAATGTTTATCATCGAAGGCCCTGCGAATGGTTTCATCAACATTCCTGTCTCTATTTATTGGGCCATCGTCACTATCACGACCGTAGGCTATGGCGACATTACTCCACAGACACCGCTCGGTCAGTTTGTCGCCGCCTTTGCTATGATTTGCGGCTACGCGATTATTGCAGTGCCAACCGGCATCATCGGCGCCGAACTTATGCAGCAAGTGCAACGAAGCGGTCAGCGCACCAACAGTGTGAATTCCACCTGTAGCGGTTGTCAGAGCACCAACCACGACCTCGATGCTCGCTTCTGCAAATTCTGTGGCAAGGACGTAATACGGAGTTAGCCGATGCATCGAAAGCCAGAATATCGAGCACTCACACTCAATATCCACAAAGGCTTTTCGGCGAGCAACCTTCGCTACACGCTAGAGGCACTTCGTGTTGTGCTTCGCGATAGCAAGTGCAACGTAGTTTTTCTGCAAGAGGTTAGCGGAGAAAACAGCCGCTACCATAAGCGCATTAAGGGTTGGCCGAATACCGATCAGCTAGAATACTTGGCCGACTCTGTTTGGCCTCACTTCGCTTACGGCCGCAACGCGGCAACCCCTCTTGGTCACCATGGAAATGCCATCCTCAGCGCGACGCCGATCGGGCGCGTCCACAATGAAGACCTTAGCCTTCATCGGCTTTCACAACGCGGACTACTCCATGTCACGCTCGAAGAAGGCACCGAATTACTCAACGTGCATTTGGGTCTATTCGAACGCGAAAGAAATCGCCAACTGAGCAAGCTTATCGACTATGTTCTCTATAATATTTCTGAAAAAGCCCCGCTTATTCTCGCCGGCGATTTCAATGATTGGCGCTTAACGGCCCATAAAACGCTAGTAAAAGAGCTGAAACTCTCCGAAGCATTTGAATCCATTTGCGGCGCACCCGCCCGCACTTTCCCCGCCGCTCTGCCTCTGCTTCACATGGACCGTATCTATTACCGAGGCCTCACCGTCGCATCAGCGAATGTACTTTCGAGTCACAACTGGCGCTGGCTCTCTGATCACAGCGCGCTTATCGCGAGTTTGTCGGGAGATAACTATGCTTAATTTCATCGTAAGCGTTGTGCTTGCCCTGCTTTCTCTGAGCGCAGCGACGCATGCCCTAACGACAAAAAGCGACTCCCGCTCTGCACTCGCCTGGGTGAGTTTTTGCCTATTAATGCCGCTCGCGGGGCCCCTAGCCTACCTTCTCTTTGGCATCAACAGGACACGCAGCACTGCCCAACGGCTTTACGCTGTTCAACCAACCAATGCCGAGGCTGAAGCGGCCCCAATTCACAGCGAATTTGCGAGGGCAATGATCGGCCAAAGAGGTAGCGGGAAAAACTTAACCGGATGCACTTCGGTCCGCTTCTTAGAGAATGGCGATGAACTTTTTCCAGCAATGCTCGCCGATATTCATGCCGCAACTGACTCGGTTTATCTGTGTACCTATATATTTCAGCACGATCAAATCGGCAGGCAGTTCATCTCGTCTCTCGTTGCTGCGCAGTCACGCGGCGTCGACATCAAGGTCCTGGTCGACGGCTTAGGTGCGCTCGCCTACCCGCCGCGAGCGGACAAAGCGCTGCGAGACGCAGGCCTTCACTTTGCTCACTTCGATCCTATACGCCTGTTCCCGCCCTCACTTCATATCAACCTCCGCAACCATAGAAAAATGCTGATCGTTGACCAGAAAATCGCTTACACCGGCGGCCACAATATAAGCGCCAAACACTTAGTGAAGGATCCCGCGGTCAAATCACCGGCACGCGATTTACATGCTCGTCTCGAAGGAGCCATCGTGAGTGATATTGCGCGAGCATTCGCTGCAGATTGGGAGCGCAGCACTGGCGAGGCGCTCGAGAATCATTGGGTCGCTTCGCCCGCGTCACCCTCATTTGATAAAGCTGAGGCAAGACTCATACTCGATGGGCCAAACGAGGATATCGACAAGCTAAACGATGTGCTTTTAGGGGTTTTCTCCAGTGCGAAAGAACGCCTCTGGCTGATGACGCCCTACTTTCTTCCCGACAAGGATCTCGTCGGGGCGCTCACCGCTGCTCGACTCCGTGGGGTCGACGTCCGCGTTCTTATCCCAGAGCGAGCGAACATTCATCTCGCTCACTGGGCGGCGCAGCACACCCTCAATCGACTCGTTGCCGACGGCCTTTGCCTATACTTAGTTCCGGCGCCATTTATCCACAGCAAAGCCCTAATAATAGACAACGACTATTCGCTTATCGGATCTGCCAACATCGATCCGCGCAGTCTTCGCCTCAATTTCGAACTAGGCCTCGAACTCTTCTCGTTCGAATGCAACGCATGGCTCGCTCATTACTTCCACTCGCTATTCGCAGAGTCTCACTGGGTAGACCCTCGCGCACCGGAGACGAGACCGTATTTAGTGCGTTTACGCGACGCATTAGCGTGGCTTTTCTCGCCCTATCTCTAAGTGCGGATGACACTCAGCACTACCGGCTCTCATTCAAGAGCGGCATTGACATGAATCAACTTCCTGCAGCTACAAAGATGTGAAATTATAAGTATAAGGACTCAATTAAAGACCTTAAACGAGGCACTTAAACAACGCGGCACGTTCATAACCTGCAGACACATCATTTAACATAGGAGAGCACAATGTATAAAAAGATACTCGTTGCTATCGACTTATCGAAGGACACCGACAAAGTATTTAAGGCAGCACTCCGCATGGCTAATGGTGAGTCGAGCAAACTCAACCTCGTGCATGTAGTAGAGCCCATTGCTGCAGCCTACAGTATGGATATTTACGCCGCTAATGTGAGTGAACTGCAACAAGAAGCGATTAAGTTTGCCGAAGAGCGACTCGCCGCATTAGGCAAAGAATGGGGACTCGACACAGGGTGCACTCATTCACTACTCGGCGCACCGGCGCCAGAGATTCGCTCACTTGCTGAAGAAATTGGCGCCGATGCAATAGTGATAGGTAGTCACGGGCATTCCGGTTGGAAGATATTACTAGGCTCCACCGCGATCAAAGTGCTCCATGGCGCGCACTGTGACGTGCTTACAGTCTATGTTGGCTAGCGTTTATATACCCTTTTTATGGTAGACCCTGCAGACTCTCGACACGCTAACATCATAAGCCCGATGTGAATTGAGATCTGTAAAGTCATGGTCATGAAAAAGAAGCTTATAGGCGCACTCCGAAAAGTAGCTGACAATCCTTACCTTAACCTCAGTGCGGGCATGATTCTGATATTAACTGCTGTGGTCGAAATCATTAACTCCTCCGAGGAGGCCAGCATCGGCGCTCATCACGGTGTTCTGATGTTTGGCATCCTCCACGCGGTGACAGCGCTGCCCGAAATCCTTCATGGCGTAGATGAGCTTATCAAGGCTGATGAAGAACTCTAGTGGCTAAGCTTAGAGTGGGTCTAAGCTTTGGTGACAGTTTGTCACCCCTCTCGCTCGTTCTAAAATTGTCGACCGCCCCGATTAGTGGCAAACTACTCATTCGATCTTGATATAGCTCAAAGATTATTGAGGAAGAGAAGGGATGCAATCGATTAATAATTCGACGGAACTGAACAACAGCACCCTCGCATCGAGCGAGTTGCAGGACAACAGAAGTAATGCACCAGTGGTCAAGCTATGCCCCCATAGCGCTGGCGTCTCATGCGGTAGTTGCCGTCTCAACGAATTGTGCCTCCCTATCGCCCTAAGCGAAGGCGAAATGCAGCAACTAGACGATATCGTTGAGCGAAATCGTCCCTACAAAAAAGCCGATCATCTTTATCGCCAACACGATGAGTTTAGGTCTATTTTTGCCGTACGCTCAGGAAGCTTTAAGACTTACGTTCTAAGCAGCTCTGGCAGTGGCCGAGTCACTGGATTCTATCTGCCAGGCGAAATCATCGGCATGGATGGCATAGCCGATCGCACCCATGCTAATTCAGCAGTCGCGCTTGAGCATGCATCTATTTGTGAAATCCCCTTTAGTCAGCTCGAGTCGTTGAGCTTGAAGCTGCCGAGTCTTCAGCATAATTTTTTCTCTATTTTGGGTGCCGAGATTACCAAGGATCAGAAAATTCACACGATCCTCAGTAGCTATAGCGCAGAGCAACGCATCGCTTCATTTTTACTCGGGGTTTCGAGCCGCTATGCTCGCGTCGGGTTGTCACCCACCAGGTTTCATCTCCCAATGACGCGCGGCGACATTGGTGAATACCTTGGGCTGACTGTCGAGACCGTAAGCAGATTGTTTACTGCGCTGCAAAAGAAGGGGCTTATCAGCGTAGATAATCGTGAGATAGCCCTGCTCGAGAAAGATGAACTCAGAGCGATCGTGGGTGCAGACGAATTCTAATACCGCTATGCGCGCTTAATTGTCGCGCAACAGGTTAGACGGCGAATATTGGTCGGTTAGCGCCCTACGACTCATGTCCCAATCTACCCTTGTCGATAGACGGCTAGGATATTCCAAGAGTGGTACGCCAAATTTCTCGACGCTGGGGGCGAGAGACCGCGCGACGCCGGTGAGCTCTCCTCTTGGGGGCAATGGAGCGTCTCGGGCAATAATTATACGATTGCCCGAACTCGGCAGTTTAAAGTTAAAAAATTCGCCGAACACTTTCTGATAGGTTACCGACTCGTGATCATAGAAACGGCTAGTGGAAAAAGTATTCGCCACGAGCACACCATCGGGCGACATGATCGCGCGCACCTCTTCAAGGAATTCTTCTGTTAGCAAATGCTCCGGAATATAGTCGCCGGTAAACGCATCGAGAATAACAAAATCATAACGCTGATCTAATAGGCTCGCCCGTTTGACAAACACGCGAGCGTCGTTAACCGTGACCTTCACATTCTCGGTTTCTTCGAAACTAAAATACTGCTTAGCCACGTTAACCACCGCTTGGTCGATTTCGACAACATCGATTTCGGCATCAGGGTAAAGTTTGGCCAGCGTAGACGGCAGCGAACCGCCACCTAGACCTGCGATTAATATTTTCTGGGGGTTAGGGTTTAAAAGAAGGCCCGCGAACGTCATCTTCGCGTATTCGAAAACCAAACGCTCGGGACTCACTGTATTCATGCAGGTTTGATTGCGATCGCCGCGGTGTACGTTGAAGACTAAACAGCGCCTGTCGCCTTCTTGCGTGACAGTGATATCACGATATAGCGAACGCTCTTCGTGCAGGGTTTCGGCAGCAAGGACACTGCAAGTCAACAAGCCTATAAAAAACACAACCGACCGCAGCTTAAGCGCCATCTGCTTGCCCTCTTCTGATTCCGGCGACCATTAATACCGCACCAATCAACGCCAAGGCTCCAGCGGTGCCGAAGACGATCTCGTTTACCTCAAACCACAGCACTAAGTAAAAAGATGTCCCGAGAGTGCCCGCAGCGCTTCCGATAGTAGAAACGAAAAAAAGAAGTCCCGCTTTTTGCCCACTGTGGTCGCTATTTTCGACGAGAAGCCGCACAGAATAAGGCGAGATCATACCGAGAATAGTCGTTGGTAAAAAATACAAGAACAGTGAAGCGAGAAGAGACCCATACCTCGGATCTTCGATTGCGAGGAAGATCGGACGCATAATTTCATCGGCAAAGAAGATTATCGGTAACGACAAGGCCGCTGCAGCTAGGAAGAAGAAAGCATAGTTGAAAAGACTCGGCTGGCGGGCCGAAAGCTTGCCGCCGATCAAATAGCCGCACGCTAATGCGAGCATGAACACGGTGAGTATACTGCCCCATACCGACAAGCTGCCCCCGAAGTACGGCGCCATAATCCGCGCGCCAAGCATCTCGATAGTCATGATGCAGAAGCCGCTCACAAACGCAGCGCTTATGACTAGCAGGCTTGGAATCGATTGCGGTCCTAGGTTACTGGGCCTGCGAGCCTGCTTCGCGTTCATTCACATTGTCCTATTATATTAGTCTTGGCGTGCACCAATATGGCGACCACCATCGAGGGCGATGACCTGACCGGTCATATACTTAGAGGCATTCGAGGCGAGATACAGTGCAAGCCCTGCCATGTCCTCAGGCGAGCCGATGCGTCCGAGTGGATTCTCGCTTTCGATTTTGTCTTGAAACTTTTCTAGCGTCGCGTTCATCATATTGCTCTGAAATGCACCCGGCGCAATCGCGTTGACGGTAACACCCTTTGGTCCAAGACGAAGCGCTAAATTTTTTGTGAGAAAATGCACCGCAGCTTTACTCGCGCCATAGGCGAAATTATCCATTGTCGACACACGCAGCCCATCGATCGAGCCTATGTTAATCACTCTGCTCGGATTTTGCTGACTCGCTCCTTGTTTGAGCAAGGGCATCAGGTCACGAGTGAGTGTGAATATCGCCTTCACATTAATATCCATAACCTTGTCGTAGCCCTCATCGGGATACTCTTCAAAGGGCGCGCCCCACGCTGCGCCTGCGTTGTTTACCAGAATATCTATTTTGGCTTCGCGCGCGGTGATTTCTGCAACAAAGGCCTCACGCCCTTCCTTGGTCGACAAATCAGCGGGCAGCGCGATGCATTCGCCTTTCTTTGACAACTCTGCCGCTGTCTCGGCACAGGCATCAGCTTTACGCGCGGTAATATAGGTTCTTACCCCATTCTCGACAAAACCCTCTGCGATCATTCTTCCGATGCCGCGAGAGCCGCCAGTAACGATAGCAACTTTGCCCGCTACCGAAAATAAATCGTTGATCGCTAATGTCATGTTGCCTTTCCCCTGTCTTAACTGCCTAAACGTTGAAGTCGAACCTAAGAAGTAATTTCGCCACGCATGATCATTTCACTCATGCGTTGGAGAACATCGGTCTTTTTAACCATCATCGCAAAGCGCTGATCTTTCGTGTGGCCGTGGTAGAAACGGTAGTAAATTTGTTGACCGATAACGCCCAAGCGGAATAAACCAAACACGAAGTAAAAAGCGAAGTTATCAACAGGCAGGCCTGTTTTTTCTTGGAACCTATTCACAATTTCCGCGCGAGTTGGCGCGCCCGGCACATCGCTAGGCATGGTGCGGTATTGGCGGAAAAATTCGGGGTCGTCCATTTGAGTCCAATAGCCTAACGTGCAGCCGAGGTCCATCAATGGATCGCCGACCGTCGCCATCTCCCAGTCGAGAATGCCAATAACTTGCATAGGATTCTCTAATGAGAAGATGACATTGTCTGTCTTGTAATCGTTATGAATGACGCTCGCCTTGCCGCTTTCGGCGGGCATATTGTCCTGCAACCATTGCATCGTTGAGTCGCAATTCACTGTGTCTGGGGTTACAGCATCTACCCAGCGCTTACACCAGCCATCGATCTGACGCTGAACATACCCTTCGGGACGCCCAAACGTATCGAGTCCAGCCTCGACGAGATCGACGGAATGAAGCTCGGACAAAACATCGAAAAAGTTAAACAGCTGCTCTCGAATTTGATCGGGCGAGAAGTTAAGCGCCTCAGGATATTCTCTGCGAATCACCAACCCTTCGATGTAGCTCATCAGATAGAAGTCGCAGCCAAGGACGTCTTGGTCATCGCAGAAGTGGACAGGCTTGGGACCGTAAGGGAAGACATTTTGCAATGCCGAAAGAATCTTAAACTCTCGCGACATATCGTGCGCCGATTTCACCTTGCTGCCAAAAGGTGGGCGTCGAAGCACCCAGCGTTCGTCGCCGCTGGTTAGCAAGTACGTGAGGTTAGAAAAACCACCGGGGAACTGCTTCACCTCGAGATGAGCAACTTTGGGCCCAAGCACAGGCTCGAGATATTGGCGCAGCGTATCTAAGTCGAGTTCTTCGCCCGTCCGGATGGACCCCGCTCGGTCCACTAATTCTTCATTCACTACAGCGCTATCAGTCAAACCTAATCCCTCTTTTGTTCTCAGCCTTCCTTGCCTCTGGGACGTCACTTTGACGCCCCCTTGCCGGCCTATATTTCTCGCCGGCCTATTTAGCCTGTAAGCCTTTTGGCTTATTAGCCTTTTGGCGTTCTGCTGCGCGCCTTTTCTGACTCGCGCGCTGAGAGGCTCAGCGGAAGGTGATCATGTGCTTATTTTCTGGGTTCTCGAGATGAGCCAGATTGTTGAACTGGGTAAGCGACAATTTGCCGCGCCCATAGATAATACGTGTCACCGAACTATTGCGCACCATCCAATTGGTTGCAATGACATGTTCATCGGGAAAATTTAATACTCTTTGCAATGCCATAGCAATGACACCTCCCGATGTCGAAATAATGACTCGGCTACCTTGTGCATGCCTCGCCATAACCTCGTCCATGGCTGAGTAGACGCGTGACTTGAACGCTGCCCAAGACTCAAACCCATCTACATCGTCTCTCGGGTCTAAGTCATCACGAATCCACCTAGCGGTGGCTACTTCGAATATTTTTTGGAACTGCCTCTCGTCCTTTATTGGCCACTCTGACGGGACATTCTCGCCAGCAGCGCGCAGATCGCGCAGGTGGATTCTTATCAGCGGGTCGCCATTGTATTCATTGAAACCGGACAGTTGTGCCGGGCCTTCGGGCGTTCCGGCGACGAGGGGGAGGAGTTCGTGTGCAGTCTCTCGTTGACGCAGGAGGGTGCCGCTGTAGATATGGTCGAAATTCTCGCTCAGCCCTTGCCAGTGCTGCGCGAGAATTTTTGCTTGCTCGACTCCCTTAGCACTGAGCTTGTCGTAAGACTCAGCGCCAAAGGAAGCCTGTCCGTGTCGGACAAGGATGAGTTCACTCACAGTGTCAGATCGACAACTAGAGCGAGGCGAAGCGCTGGAGGTGATACTCCGCGTTGCCGAACATGAGGTCTAGTGCTGTAACACGCTTAAACAGATGACCCACGTCTAGCTCGTCGGTTACACCGATGCCGCCGTGAATCTGAACAGCCTCTTGGCCGACTAAGCGAATCGATTTGCCGACACGTGATTTAGCCGACGACACTGCGCGCGCCTTGCTGACGGCGTCTTCGTCGCTGTCTAGGATCATTGCCGCGCGAACGACGATAGAACGTGCGAGCTGGCATTGAATGAACATATCAGACATGCGGTGTTGAAGCGCCTGAAAGGTGCCAATCGCCGTGCCAAACTGCTTGCGCGTTTTGCTGTATTCAACTGTCTTAGTAAGGAGCGAGTCCATTGCGCCAACAGCTTCGGCGGCCACTGCTAGTGTGGCACGATCGATGACCGCAGAGAGCGCAGCGCCGGCGCCGCCGGCAGCACCCAGCCGAGCCGTCGCAGGAACGCGCACGTCTGCAAGCGTGACTTCGCCAGCCTTACGGCCGTCGATAGTAGTATAGCTCTGAATGCTAACGCCGGGCGCAGTGGCGTCGACGAGGAAAAGCGAAATACCCTCGGCATCGGTTGCAGCGCCAGATTCGCGCGCACTAACGATAATCGTCTGTGCATTTGGCGCGCCTAAGACATTAGTCTTAGCGCCATTGAGCACCAACTCATCGCCGGCGGCTGTAGCCGTCGTCTTAACATTGTTCGGATTGAATCGGCTACCTTGCTCTGCATAAGCCACTGCCGTAATCATCGCACCTTCCATGATCTGCGGGATCAGCGCGCCCTTTTGCTCTTCGTTGCCGAGATCGGCGATCAGCGTGCCACCCATTACGGCACAAGAAAGATAGGGCTCGACCAGCATGCCTTTTCCAAATTCTTCCATCATGACCATAAGGTCTACCGCGTTGCCGCCGAAACCACCGTCTTCCTCGGTGAAGGGCACAGTAAGCCAGCCTAACTCAGCAAACATTGTCCAGTTTTCGGCGCTGTAGCCTGCCTCCGATTTAATAATGTCGTCGCGCGTGTAGAAGTCGTATTTCTGCATCACGAACTTCTGAACACTTTCTTGCAGCATCTGCTGCTCTTCTGAATATGAAAAATCCACTGTCAAACCTCTTTCGAATTAGTGTGTAAACAACCGTTAATCACCACGGGGAGCTTAGAGCCCCAACACCGCTTTACTTATGATGTTGCGCTGAACTTCGTTAGAACCACCGAAGATCGAGAGCTTACGGTTATTGAAGTAACTTAACGCCGCAGCCGCAGAACTGCCCGGACCCATTTGTTCGCCTTCGAATCCTTCTTCGAATTGCTCAGGCACAAACGGGAGGCAGTTGTAGCCTGCGAGTTCAACAGTCATTTCATCCATTTTTTGAGCTAGTTCAGTGCCCACGATCTTTAAAATCGATGACTCTGGGCCGGGTGCTTTGCCAACGCTCAATGCGGCGAGTGTGCGCAGTTCTGCATACTCTAACGCCTGCAGTTCAATTTCGACTTCGGCGAGCTGCGCTTTGAAGTCTGCATTGTTCGCCATCGTTCCGCCGAAACCATCGTCTGTCTCAGCGGCGATGCGCTTAAGGGATGCCAAACGG
>LICD01000022.1 GCA_001438145.1 OM182 bacterium BACL3 MAG-120619-bin3
CCACCTCTCCAGTGAGGGTCGACTCTGAGCAAGCCGTGCTTGCTCCCGATGAAATCGGGGTCGCCGCCGTATCAGTAAGCGAGGCGCGTCCTGTCGCGCGCAGGTCTATCGCAGCACCAACGGCTTCGCCAACGCCGGCACCAACGCGAGCAGCGACTCCCCCAACGCTAGCGGCAACCCGCCCGGCCCCCGCCACGCCGGTGTCGCCAGCGGCAGCGTCTCCACTCCAGCAAAATAGGCTAAGCGGGAGCGCCTTCGAAAGACAACTGCTTGCGATGCCAGCAGGGAGTTTTACTCTGCAAATACTCGGCGCGAGCTCGGAGGCTAATGTTCAGGCGTTCGTCGAGCGCAATGGCGGCGGGCTGAGGCAGACACTTGGTTATTACCGCTCGCAGCGGGGAGGGGCGCCTTGGTTTATTGTCGCTTATGGCGAATTCACCACGCGCGAACAAGCCAGCGCCACCCTTAGGCGTCTTCCGCAGGCGCTCTCTGCGGCCGGGCCTTGGGTGCGGCCAATCGCGGCTGCGCAGGCCGAAATACGCGCGGCGCGGTAAATTGACAGAGTCGCGCATTGGTCAAGGCTGTCGCCTCGTGTAGAATTGGCGGCCTTTTACGCCACCAGCGAGCGCGGCACTGCGCCGCCCGCGACTCGAGGTCAACGCCCGTGACTGAACAAAATTCAAATTTCGCTCCTCTAAAGAATGACCGCTTCCTGCGCGCACTCCTGCGCCAGCCCGTCGATAGAACGCCTGTATGGATGATGCGGCAGGCGGGGCGCTATCTCCCTGAGTATCGAGCGACGCGCGCGCAAGCAGGCGACTTTATGAGCTTATGTAAAAACACCGAGCTTGCGTGCGAGGTTACGCTGCAGCCCCTGCGCCGTTATGCGTTCGACGCGGCGATCCTATTTTCTGACATCCTCACTATTCCCGATGCGATGGGGCAGGGTCTCTATTTCTCCGAGGGCGAGGGGCCTAAATTCAAAAAGGTTATTCGCACGCCAGCCGATGTCGAGAAATTGCCCGATGTATCAATCGCAAGCGAGCTGTCCTATGTTACTGACGCCGTTGCGCTTATAAGGCGCGAACTGAATGGTTCTGTTCCGCTCATTGGGTTTTCGGGAAGCCCATGGACATTGGCTACCTATATGATCGAAGGCGGCGGCAGCAAAGATTTCCGGCATGCGAAAGAATTCCTCTATAACCATCCCGAGGCGATGCACCTGTTGCTCGATAAACTCGCCGATGCGGTTATCGATTACCTCAACGCACAAATCGCGGCAGGTGCTCAGGCTGTTCAGATATTCGACACCTGGGGCGGCGTCTTGACGCCCACGGCCTACCGCGACTTCTCGCTTGCCTATATGCAGAAAATTATCGGCGGCCTGACGCGCCACAACGATGGCCGCGAAGTGCCCGTTATCCTGTTTACTAAAAACGGAGGTCAGTGGCTCGAATCTATTGCAGCCAGTGGCTGCAACGCCGTTGGCCTAGACTGGACGACAGATATCGCCAACGCGCGCGAGCGCATCGGCTCGCAGGTGGCATTGCAAGGCAACATGGACCCCTCCATGCTCTATGCATCCCCCGAGGCGATACGCGCAGAAGTGGGATCCATTCTTGCTGGGTTTGGCAGCAATCCCGGGCATGTGTTTAATCTAGGTCACGGCATTACCCCGGCGGTAAATCCCGATAACGTTGGTGTGTTTGTTGAGTCAGTCCATGAGCTTTCAGCAGCCTACCACGACGCATAGCAGCGCAGCCTGCGCAGTTATTGCGTTAGGCTCGAACCTAGCGCATGGAGGCGAGTCTCCCGCTCAGATTGTCATCGAGGCAGCTAAACGCCTGCAGTCGCTCTCGCTCTGCGTGCCCCGACTGTCGAGGATCTATTCGACTTCAGCCGTTGGTTTGGGCGCTGGCGCCCCAGACTTCTGTAACGCCATCGCCATTATTGAGCCTGCTGCAGCGCTGAGCGCGCAGGAATTACTCGACGGCTTGCTCGCGATTGAACTTGAACTTGGTCGGGAGCGGCTGCAGCCCCGCGCCGGTGCTAGCTATGCTTCTCGGACTATCGATCTCGATCTAATCTATTGCCGCAATGAAATAATAGACTCCCCGACGCTGCAGCTGCCGCATCCTCGGGCTGCCGAGCGTGCGTTTGTTCTCGAGCCACTGGCAGAGCTTTGGCCAGATCTAGTGTTGCCGGGGCAGCATTCATCTGTCGCAGCGTTACTTCGGGCACTGTGACTGTCAATGGGCATCGCCCCGCTGATGAGTGCGCTATTTAAGTGTGTGCGCCAAGCGTGCGCGCTCCCCAAGAGTCCACAGTCTTGTGGGCTGACCCGACTGTCGCCACATTTTGGGCAAGATTTATAACAAATTTGCGGGTTGTTCAGGGTATCGACAGGAGCGAATTGAGTGCTATGCTTCTACAGGTAAGAAACCAAATTAAGGTCACGCACGTGAGCGTCATTTCTGCATCAGGCATTTATGCGAGAGCTATTTCAGAGCTCTCCGCGACGGAAGCGCCCAGAGCGAGGAGACTTTCGCGAGCGCGCTTTTTGCCCGGTTTAAATTCGGTGTTTTCGGCCTCTTTTGCTGCTGTGGCCTCTGTGGCGATCAGCTTGGTTCCGGCTACCGTGCAGGCGCAAAGCCTAGGTGGCGCCGGTGCTGGCTCTAGCGATCTTCAGGCAATTAGCGCGTTGACCGTCAAGCAACGTGGTGGCTTCGAGAGTGCGCTTGCGCCGGCCAACAGCCAGTCGGCTAATTTTCTTGGGCAGGTTTTGCCCAGTGTTGAAGGCAGTGCCAGTTTTCGGATCGGCCCTTCGTCTATTCTAAACGGGGCCGTGCCCGCGCTGAGCATCGCGCGAAACGTCGAAGAGACGGGATTTGAGGGCGCTGTCGTTGAAGACGCGCTCAATTTTAATCTCGGCGTCGCTGTAGAGCCTATCGACGGCCTCAATGTAAGCGCCGATGCGTGGCGTTTAGAGGTCAACGAGACATCGGCTCAGGCGAGTATGGGTCGCGACTGGCAGCCCGGTACCTCGCAGCTTTACATTCAAGATTCGACAATCAACGAGTTCAATGTCGATAATCCGCTTGTTGGCTCACAGCTCGAAACCAACGGGTTCGATTTGAGCGCGTCATATGTGTGGGACACTAGCCGTTTCGGGCAGTTTACGCTCAGCACGAAGTCGACTTATGTACAAGATTTTGAGAATGCGGGTGGCTTGCTCGAGCTAGGAAGCGACGAGCTCGGTGCAATCGACGAGCGGCTTGTCAGCCCCGAGTTACAAAGCAGCATGATGCTTTCGTGGCAGTTTGGTAATCACACAGCAAGCGCGATTACTAACTATTTCGATTCGTTTAAAGACATAAGCGAGCTCGATCTCGACGAGATCAATGATCTGGTCGACAACATTACCACCTTCGACCTGCAGTACGGTTACAGCGTGAAGGCTGGCGCGAAGGATCGCGCGATTATCTCGTTTGGAATCCGCAATCTATTCGATGAGAAAACGGCTCAGATCCTCAACTCATCGACCCGTCTCCTAGACCAGAACGGTCGCGTCGCCTACGGCTCGATTAAATACCAATTCTAGAAAACTAAGACGCCCGTGCCCACGTGGTTACCCTTTCGATGAGCGTTCTGCTCTAGCCAGACACCAAACATCGACGCGCTTAACGCCGGCATCGAGTAAAGTCTCGGTGAGCGAGGATACTGTTGCTGTCGTGGTGACAACATCGTCGATAACGATCACGTGCTTGCAGCCATTCAGGGCTGCTCCTTTCACGATCCCAAACGCCCCGATGAGATTCGCTTGCCTTTCGGCTTTTGTTTTTGCCTCAGTTTGTGGCGTGGTGTGACGGGTTCTTGCTACGGCGTCGCTAAGATTGGGCAGGGCAAGCCGGTGCGCAACCCGCTGGGCAATCAGTCGAGCCTGATCGAATCCGCGTTGTCTAAACCTTCGGGGGTGCAAAGGAACGGCAATCACCGCAAAAGGTTTTCTGCGAGTGCTAGCCTCTTGTCGAACGCCGGCGTAATACGCCTCCATCACGAGTCCGAGCTCTTCGCTCAGCCCCGCGCCGATATCTAACCGTTCGTTGAATTTGTAATCTGCAATTAGCTGATCGATTGGCGTAGCGTAGGCGAATGCGCCGCGGCAGAGTGCAAATGAGGGAGGGTGGGTGGGGCAGCGAGCGCAGCGATTGCTGGGCTCACCTTGGTGCTCGCTCTGTGGCCCGGCTTCGCTCTTATTGTCGCTCTCGCAACTGAGTCCGCAAACAGTGCATGCGTGCTTAATGCGGGGCAGACTCAAAAGGCAATGGCTGCAGAGCGTGCTGTGCGTGTCTGAATCAAGGCCGCAACAGCAGCAGAGGCCGGATACAGTCCGAGCTAATCGATCCGCAACAAAGCGGCGTACTTTACCTCCATACACAAAAATTGCGGAAACTAAATCAGTCAAAAGTCGCCTCGCGATCGTTGGTTGCTCTTAACAAATGTGTCGAGCCCCTTTGGTGTAGTCGCAAAGCGCGACGATTGCCAGTTGAGCCGAAAAGCGCTGGCGACTCACCTCGCGCGGCTAGGGTTTCTAGGGTTCTTCCCCTATAATCCACGAGTAATTGAGTGCGGTAGAACGAACTGCCTGCAGCAGCGTGCTGCGATGTAGTGTCATCAGATTAGAATGTTCGAGGAGAATACCAATGCCAGCCTACAGAGCGCCGATCCAAGATATCGGCTTTTTGCTAAACAACGTGTTCGATGCGGATAGCTTGTTTTCATCGATGCCGGGCACTGTGGAGGTGACGACCGACCTCACCTCAGCAATCGTAGAGGAGGCGGGTAAAATTGCCGAAGGACTGCTTGCACCGATTAACCAGAGTGGCGATCAGCAGTCATGCCAATATAACGACGGCGTAGTGACAACACCCGATGGTTTTAAAGAGGCCTATAAGGCCTACGCTGAAGGTGGTTGGGCGGGGCTGACAGGTGAAATCACCTACGGCGGCCAGGGCATGCCGAAGACGCTGTCTGCGTTAATCGAAGAAATGAGCTTTGCAGCAAACTCCTCTTTCGCCCTGTTTACGATTCTTACGACAGGTGCGACGCTCACGTTGAGTCACCACGGTAGCGACGAACTTAAGCTGCGCTATTTACCAAAAATGTATGAGGGCATCTGGACAGGCACCATGTGTCTTACCGAACCGCATGCAGGTACCGACCTCGGCATGATTAAAACTCGCGCTGTGCCCAATGCCGATGGCAGCTACAGCCTGTCGGGTACCAAAATTTTCATTACGGCAGGTGAGCATGATCTTGCCGAGAACATTGTTCATTTGGTTCTCGCTAAACTGCCCGATGCCCCCGCAGGCCCGCGCGGCATCTCCTTGTTTCTCGTACCTAAAATGCTCGTCGATGAAAACAGCGAGCTGACAGGTGAGCGCAACGGTGTGCGCTGCGGATCGATCGAGCACAAAATGGGCATCAAAGCATCGCCCACCTGCGTGATGAATTTTGACGAGGCGACAGGCTATTTGGTTGGTGAGCTAAATAACGGCCTCTCGCACATGTTCACTATGATGAACTACGAGCGCCTCTCGATGGGCCTGCAGGCGAACGGCCTCGCCGACAGTGCTTATCAGGTCGCGGCGGCTTATGCGAAAGACCGTGTGCAAGGACGTGCGCCTAGCGGCCCCCAGCAGCCCGAGGCAAGCGCCGACCCGTTGCTTGTTCACCCTGATGTTCGCCGCCTGTTGTTAACAATTCGTGCGAACATTCTTGCAGGTCGATCGCTTTCAATTTTTGCCGCGATGCAACTTGATATTTCGCGGTTCCATCCTGATGCCGCTGCGCGAACTCGCGCCGACAAACTCGTTTCCTTGCTGATTCCTGTGCAGAAAGCCTACTGCACGGATCGCGGCTTTGATGCCTGTGTGATGGCACAACAAGTGTTGGGCGGACACGGTTATGTTGCCGAGTGGGGACTCGAGCAGAACGTGAGAGATGCGCGCATCGCGCAGATTTACGAAGGGGCCAATGGCGTGCAGGCGCTCGATCTAATGGGGCGTAAAACAGTGAGAGCTAATGGTGAACTACTCGCCCTGCTGTCCGAAGAGATGGATGCGTTTGTTGCGTCGCAAGCAGGCGTGCCTGCCATGCAGTCTTATTTGGTGTCGCTCGCGACGTGTCGCAAGGTGTTAAGTGATGCGACTCTTTTTGTGATCGACAGTGCTGCGAGCAATCCAGAGGAGATTGGCGCGGCCTCTTACGCGTACATGGAACTGATGGGCCTTACGCTTTACTGCTTCATGTGGCAGCGAATTCTGGCTGCCGCGCTGGCTGATAAGGGCGGCGACAATGCAGAATATCTCGACGGTCTCGTGAAAGTAGGTGAGTTCTTTCTGGCGCGGCAGGTGCCACGTGTCCACTCGCTGCTCGCAGAGATTGAGGCAGGCTCAGAGTCGCTTATGGCAATGGCCGCAAATCAGTTCTAACGAGAGCGGGATTGTCTATCCGAGCCGCAGGCCAATGCGCCTGCGGCTATAAAAAGGCGTCCACCTCAGAGCGTGGGGCCAGGCATAAACACCGATAGGCCCGCAGCAATAGCGATAATTAGCGTAAATATAATCGCAAGTCTAAACCGCCATGCTGCGTCTCCAGCCCTTGCAAGTAATGTCGATACGTTGATTGAGGTGAGTGCCCGGGGTTCACCGCTGTCGTCCTCGTCACCCTCGGGCAAGGTAAGCAATCTCTCATAGAGCAAAGGCGGGATTGGTGCCGACGTCAATAGGTCTTCAATTCCCGATTCGACGCTGCGCACAGTGTCGAGCATTTCTCGCAAGTCCTTATTCGAATTCGCAGCGGCCAAAACCTGTGCATCCTCGGCGAAGGGGTCGCTCAAAATTGCTTTACGAAACGCAGTCTGATCCATTGGGAATTACTCAAAAATGGGGCGGTGAATTCTAGAGGCTCGTAACAGTTGAGTGGTAAACAGGAGATTTTCTTTCAAACTAATTTTTGTTCCGACATACACTTCGCACTTTTGGCAGCGTTTAACGAGGGCAACCTAAGCGCGCTCTGCGCTTAAGTTGCTTAAATTACAGTGGTTTTAAGTTCACCGAATGGTCAAAGAAGAGGGTATTGCCTTGCCGTATCATTTTGTTTCGTTAGCTGATTTTTTGGCGAAATAACCCATCGCTTGCGTGAGTTATTTGGCAGCCATTATTTAATTTCAAATAATTGCGAAGAGATCTTGCCCGGCTTCGACGCCAACTGATTGATGACTTTGCTGCGCGCCCGAAAAAGTCTCGTCATAACGGTATTGGAGTTGATGTCCAAAATTAGCGCGATTTCTTTACCGCTAAAACCGCCAATGATTTGCAATAGAAGTGGTTCTCGGTAGTCTTTTTCGAGTCTGTTCATCGCGTCGAGTAGCCAGCGTCGCTCCATTTTATTGTCGGGCTCGATGCTGTCTTTCTCTACGATGACTTGTTCGTCGACATCGACCAGCACGGGCCGGTATCTTTCGTAAAGGCGCGCATTCTCACGACGCAGAATGGTGAAAAGCCAGGCTTTGGCCGCATTGTCATTCTTTAGGCTATCGAGAGAACGCCAAGCGCGCAAGAATGTTTCTTGGACAAGGTCTTCGGCTAGGGGCTGGCTTTTACAGAGCCAGAATCCATACCGATAGACATCTTGATAAAGAGAGGCAACCAGTTTTTCGTATCTCGCCCGACGAGAGAGATCCGCTTTGCTATCGATTTTGTGCGTTTTTGCTTCTGCCATTTCCCGGACCACTCTTTACGCAGGCTTCATAAGTTTTAATGCCTACTTATTATGTTTCAGTTTGTATCATAAATTGCATTCCCACAAGCATGGGAGGAATTTTTTAGGGCTAAGATGGGTAGATTCTGTTCGATTCTGGTTTAGCGTCTCAGTCTGTATACTCTGAGGCTTTAGAGCGCGGGCAATAGTCAGGACTAGTTATGATAGAAGTAGCAATAGCGGGGGCGGCCGGACGCATGGGCCGAACATTGGTCGAGGCGGTCGAAACAAGCGGCGCCTCGATAAAGGTTGGCGCTGCGAGTGTCCTTGGAGACGACCCAACCGTCGGCTCTGACATCGGCCTTCTGGCGCTTGGTCGGCCGTTGGGCGTAGTCGCAAAGCCATCATTCGAGAGTCAAGTCGATGCGTTTAGTGTGCTAATTGACTTCACCAGTCCCGAGGCCACGCTCGGCCACCTCGCGCTGTGCTGCCGCTATGGCAAGGCGATGGTTATTGGCACCACTGGCTTTACACCCGAAAACCTTGCCGCCATTGATGCCGCCGCCCAAATAATACCCATCGTTATGGCTCCGAACTTCAGCGTCGGGGTCAATCTCTGCTTGCAACTGCTGCGCAAAGCTGCCGAGGTGTTGGGGGATGATGTTGATATCGAAATATCAGAGGCACATCACCGCTTTAAGAAGGACGCGCCATCGGGCACGGCGCTCAAAATGGGTGAAGTGATTGCCGAGACTCTGGGACGTAATTTGGATGAGGTTGCTGTCTACGGACGCGAAGGGAAGGAGCCTGAGCGAGATCGAAAGACGATTGGTTTCGCCACAGTTCGCGCGGGAGATATCGTCGGCGATCATACAGTCACATTCGCAAGCCTGGGTGAGCGTGTCGAAATAACGCACAAAGCGAGCAGCCGCATGACTTTTGCCAGTGGCGCCGTGCGCGCCGCCGAGTGGGTCTCGTCGAAACCCGCGGGGCTGTATTCGATGCAGCATGTTCTCGGATTAGTCGAATAGATCACGATTCCTTATCGCTTATATTTGGCATTTTGGGAGAACTGCGTAGACAACTTGGGGGTGGTGTCTCTATAATACTCGCTCAGTATGACGAATGCTGAGACCTTTGCGAATTCCTACAAAAGCGGAGTGAAGATATTCTTCATCCGCTTTTTTTGTGCCTGTTTTTCAGTCGTTTACGCCCACTGGTGGCCCTCGTAACGCGCTCGTAGCGTGTAAGTTAAGAGGCTCAGCGCGAGAGAGCGGGCGACGCCTAAGACACGAAGCGCACAGTAGAAAAGGGAATTGAGATTGGCAAGGCGAAGACCCGATAACTTAGAAAAGCATAAGGAGTGAGAGTGGCCGCACTAGCTGTATTAGCACTAGAGGATGGCAGTATCTTTCGTGGCGTCGCACTCGGCGCCGAAGGGAGCGCCAGTGGAGAGGTGGTATTTAATACCTCGATGACTGGATACCAAGAGATTCTGACCGACCCCTCCTACGCACAACAAATCGTAACCCTTACCTATCCTCACATTGGCAGCACGGGCACTAACGACGAAGACAATGAGTCCGACGGCGTTTGGGCCACCGGCCTTGTGATCCGCGATCTGCCTCTCATTGCGAGTAACTGGCGCAGCGAGCAAACTTTGCAAGACTTCTTGGTCGAGCGCAAAGTTGTAGCAATAGCTGAGATAGATACCCGTCGTCTCACTCGCGTACTCCGCGATAAAGGGCCTCTTAATGGGTGTATCGTTTCAGGCACAAAGCTAGAAACCCTTGGAGAGGAAGGCGCGATAGCCAAGGCGAAAGAATTCCCGGGACTCAAAGGCATGGACCTTGCCAAGGTCGTGTCGACTAAAGCGCAGTATCCTTGGACAGAAGGCGTCTGGGACCTGGTCGACGGACACAGGAAAGACGTGCCAAGCCGCTTTCGCGTCGTCGCCTACGACTTCGGTGCCAAGCGCAACATCTTGCGCATGCTCGTCGAACGCGGCTGCGAGGTCATGGTAGTTCCGGCGCAGACACCTGCCGCCGATGTGCTCGCGATGAACCCCGATGGCATCTTTCTGTCTAACGGGCCAGGTGATCCCGAGCCTTGCGACTATGCCATCGAGGCAATCAAAGTGTTCCTAGACGAGAAGCTTCCTCTTTTCGGCATTTGCTTAGGATGCCAGCTACTCGCCCTCGCCTGTGGCGCGAAGACGATAAAGATGCGGCTCGGTCACCACGGGGCAAACCACCCAGTGCAGAATCTGCGTGACAACAGCGTACTGATCACAAGCCAGAACCATGGCTTCGCGGTCGACGCGGACACGCTTCCTGCCAACCTCGAGGCAACGCACAAATCGTTGTTCGATGGATCGCTTCAAGGTATCGAGCGCACCGATGCGCCGGCATTCGGATTCCAGGGCCACCCTGAAGCAAGTCCGGGCCCGCATGATGTAGCGCCTTTGTTCGATCATTTCATCGAGCTACTAGAGCGGCGCAGTTAGCGCGTGATTGTCGGACGCCTCCATAAGAGGCGACTCATCCCAATTAATCAGAACACAAGAGAGCAGTAGCGCACATGCCAAGACGCAAAGACATTCAAAGCATTCTAATACTCGGCGCCGGCCCCATCGTCATCGGCCAAGCCTGTGAGTTTGACTACTCGGGAACCCAAGCGTGTCAGGCGCTGAAGGAAGAGGGGCTCCGCGTAATCCTCGTTAACTCAAACCCCGCAACTATTATGACAGACCCCTCGATGGCGGATGCCACGTACATCGAGCCGGTCAACTGGGAGATAGTTGAGAAAATTATCGAGAAGGAACGCCCCGATGCGATCCTGCCGACGATGGGTGGTCAGACCGCACTTAACTGCGCGCTCGACCTCAATCGCCATGGTGTGCTCGATAAATACGGCGTCGAGCTAATTGGCGCGAAATGCGAATCGATCGATAAGGCCGAAGACCGCGAATTGTTCGACCGCGCGATGAAAAAAATCGGACTAGAAACACCTCGCCACCAGATCGCACACAATATGGCCGAAGCCTTCGAAGCCCTCGAAGAGATAGGGTTTCCTTGTATTATCCGCCCTTCGTTCACCATGGGCGGCAGCGGCGGCGGAATCGCCTATAACAAAGAAGAGTTTGAAGAGATTTGCCAGCGCGGCATAGAACTGTCGCCAACAAGTGAATTGTTAATCGACGAGTCTTTAATTGGCTGGAAAGAATACGAGCTCGAAGTCGTTCGAGACACTAACGACAACTGCATCATCGTCTGCTCGATCGAGAACTTCGATGCGATGGGTGTTCATACAGGCGACTCGATTACTGTTGCGCCGTCGCAGACTCTCACCGACAAGGAATACCAAATTCTTCGCAACGCGTCGATCGAGATACTCCGTGAAATCGGTGTCGAAACGGGTGGATCGAACGTACAGTTCGGTATTAATCCTAAAGATGGCCGCCTCGTTGTTATCGAAATGAATCCGCGCGTTTCGCGCAGTTCGGCGCTTGCCTCTAAAGCAACAGGTTTCCCCATTGCACGAGTTGCCGCGAAGCTTGCTATTGGCTTCACACTCGACGAACTGAGTAACGAAATCACTGGTGGCGCGACGCCTGCATCGTTCGAGCCATCGATCGACTACGTCGTTACAAAGATTCCACGCTTCACATTCGAAAAGTTCTCTGAGGCCAACGACAGGCTTACTACGCAAATGAAGTCAGTCGGCGAGGTGATGGCAATTGGTCGCACTTTCCAAGAATCTTTGCAAAAAGCGTTGCGAGGGCTCGAGGTGGGAGTGTGTGGATTTGAGCCTATTCTCGATACTAAATTGAGCGACGCGCGGGAGGTGTTGACCCGCGAGCTTACCGAAGTTGGTGCGCAGCGAATTTGGTATATTGGCGACGCTTTCCGTCAGGGTTGGTCTATGGAAACCGTCTACTCGCTAACCGGTATAGATCCCTGGTATCTCGTTCAGATCGAAGAACTGATCAAAATCGAGCAAGGGTTAGTAGGTAGAGACCTCGCCTCGATCGACGCGGCAGAGATGCGCCAACTCAAGCGCAAAGGCTTCGCCGACAAACGACTTGCTCAGGTGCTCGAATGCCACGAACTGGATTTCCAGAAGCATCGCCATAGTTTAAATGTGCGCCCCGTGTATAAGCGGGTTGATACCTGCGCCGCCGAGTTTGTGTCGGCAACGGCATATATGTATTCAACTTACGAAGAAGAATGTGAATCTCTGCCGAGCACACGTGAAAAAATCATGGTGCTTGGTGGCGGGCCCAACAGGATCGGCCAAGGTATTGAGTTTGATTACTGCTGTGTGCACGCCGCACTCGCGATGCGCGAGGATGGTTACGAAACCATTATGGTTAACTGCAACCCTGAGACAGTCTCTACCGATTACAATATTTCGGACCGCCTTTATTTTGAGCCTCTAACCTTCGAAGACGTGATCGAGGTTGCTCTGCTCGAAAAGCCCAAGGGGGTGATTGTTCAATTCGGTGGACAGACGCCGCTCAACTTAGTTAAGAGTCTCGAGGCTGCAGGCATCCCTATTATCGGTACGTCGCCTGACGCGATCGACCGAGCTGAGGACCGCGAGCGGTTCCAAAAGCTGATCGAGAAGCTCGGCCTTAAGCAGCCTCCGAATCGCACCGTACGTAGCGTCGAAGAAAGCTATGCCGCCGCCGATGAAATTGGTTACCCGCTTGTCGTCAGACCGTCTTATGTTCTCGGTGGGCGCGCGATGGAAATCGTATACAACCATGAAGAGCTTAAGCGCTACATGCACGATGCCGTTAAGGTCTCAAACGAGAGCCCGGTGCTCCTTGATTATTTCCTCAACGCCGCAATCGAGATCGATATCGATCTAGTGAGCGATGGCAAGCAGGCGGTCGTGGGCGCGATCATGCAACACATTGAGCAAGCCGGCATCCACTCTGGTGACTCTGCCTGCTCGTTGCCGCCGTATAATTTACCCGCCGAGGTGCAAGACCGTATTCGGGCTCAGGTCACGGCAATAGCGTTAGAGCTAGGCGTCGTGGGTTTGATGAACACACAGCTCGCGTATCAAGATGGCGAGCTTTATGTGATCGAGGTTAACCCACGCGCGTCGCGAACTGTACCGTTCGTTTCTAAATGTATTGGTCGATCGCTTGCCAAGATCGCAGCGCGCTGCATGGCGGGAACATCGCTTGCCGAGCAAGGATTCGAGACCGAAATAATACCCGAAACATTCGCGGTCAAAGAGGCTATCTTCCCGTTTATTAAATTCCCAGGCGTAGACCCAATTCTAGGCCCAGAAATGAAATCTACTGGCGAAGTAATGGGCGTAGGCAAAACCTTCGCCGAGGCCTATGCGAAGGCGCAGATGGGAGCGGGCGAGAAGTTTGCTACGTCGGGCAATGTGTTTATTAGCGTTCGCGAAGCCGACAAGCCTGGGGTGGCCGAAGTGGCGCGCCGAGTGATAGCCTTAGGTTACAGTATTGTGGCTACCCAAGGCACGGCGCAGGTAATCGCCGCTGCGGGGCTGCCTGTTACGCGCGTGAACAAAGTAGCCGAGGGCCGGCCACATATTGTCGACATGTTGAAAAACGAAGAGATTCAGCTTGTCTTCAATACAACCGAAGGCAGAAAGGCTATCGCTGACTCGTCGATGATTCGCCGAACTGCGCTGCGTCATCGCGTGTATTGCACAACGACGATTGCGGGTGCGCTAGCGGCTTGCGAAGCACTGGCTTACGGCAATAATATGTCGGTCTACACGTTACAAGATCTTCACGCTCAGCTCGAGAGCAACTAAAAGGCGACAAGAATGCAAAGCGTTCCGATGACAATTCATGGCGCAGAGAGTTTGCGAGCAGAGCTAACTGAGCTCAAAAGTGTGACGCGCCCAAAAATTATTGAGGCGATCGCCGAAGCGCGAGAGCACGGCGATCTCAAAGAGAACGCCGAATACCACGCGGCGCGCGAGCAACAGAGTTTCTGCGAGGGACGTATAGCAGAGATCGAAAGTAAGCTTGCAGGCTCGCAGGTTATCGACGTGACGAAGATCGAGCCAACCGGCAAAGTAATCTTTGGCACGACAGTGCAGATGATCAACCTCGACACAGAGGCGACGGTCACCTACCAGATCGTAGGCGACGACGAGGCCAACGTCAGCAAGGGCAAAATCTCGGTGAGTTCGCCAATTGCACGTGCGATGATGGGCAAGGCAGAGGGTGATGAAATCGTGGTTAAGGCGCCTGCGGGCGATGTCGAATACGAAATCGAGAGCGTCAAACACCTCTGATCCTCGCTTGAACAAGGCAGTTTTCGCGAAGGCTGACTACGGCTGAAATCGGATTACGTTAGACAGTTTAGGGTCTTGTTTCTTAGCCGCGCGGTAAAGTAGCAATACGTGGCCAATAGTCTGCACAACAGCGCCTTTGCTCAGCGCGCAAATCTCTTCAATAAGCGCCGCTTTTGCGGCCTTGTCGCCGGTCACTAATTTGAGCTTGATGAGCTCGTGATCGTTCAGTGCGCGCTCGAGTTCGAGCTGAATATTTTCCGACAATCCCTTTTCCGCAATTGTGATTACGGGCTTGAGTTGATGGCCAATCGCGCGGAAGCGTTTCTTATCGGCGTTGTTGAGCGTCATAATAGACCTTAATGCTAGCTGAGTCGCAGGGCAGCGGATTGTAGGGAAGCTCGCGGCCGAACGCAATTGAGAATAACGAGAATCAACGATGGCACAGTCTAAGACCAGTAAGCAATGGCTTAAAGAGCACTTTGACGACGAATACGTGCGTAAGAGCCAGGAAGACGGCTTGCGCTCGCGAGCGAGCTACAAGCTGTTGGAAATACAAGAAAAAGACAAGCTTATCGAACGTGGAATGACGGTTGTCGATCTTGGTGCGGCGCCAGGAGGGTGGTCGCAAGTTGCCGCCGATCTCGTTGGAGACAAGGGGAGGGTCATCGCTAGCGATATTCTGCCAATCGATTTCATAGCAGGGGTCGAATTTCTCCAGGGCGACTTTACCGAGCAAGCAGTGCTAGACCAGCTCCTCGGCATGCTCCCCGAAGGCGGGGCTGACCTTGTAATGTCGGACATGGCACCCAATATGAGTGGTATGCGTGATATCGATCAGCCAAGGATGATGTATCTTGCCGAACTCGCGCTCGACTTAGCGAGATCCGTGCTCCGTCCGGGGGCGTACTTTCTGGTGAAGGTATTTCACGGCGAAGGCCTCAGAGAGTTCGAGGCGCAGTTAAAAGCTGACTTTGCCTCTATAAAAGTGCGCAAGCCAAAAGCATCGCGAGCCCGTTCCAGCGAAGTCTATCTTCTGGCGGCAGGTTTCAAGGGCGCATAGCATCGGTTTGCGCACTGGTTTGGCAGTGTTTACATCAATAATTGGTCACTAGCGTGCGTCACTTTCGAGTGACACAGGCGAAAATGTGTTACTTTTTACCATATACACGAGTCGCTAAGGGCGACTTCGAGTGAGCGCCATGCGTTTTCTCGTTGCCTAGACGCTCTCTTCGACAAATAGATTCACTTCAGTGGGGGAACTACCCTTGAACGACATGGCAAAGAATTTGGTCCTTTGGATGATCATTGCGGGCGTTTTGCTCACGGTGTTCAACAACATCAATCGGGATCCTCAAGCCGACAGCATTATTTATTCCCAGTTCGTTAAAGAGCTGCGTGATGGTCGTGTGCAAGCGGTAGATATCCAAAACTTGCAAATTACAGGTTACCGCAGCGACGGCTCGCGCTTCCGTTCGATCATGCCAGCAATCGGCGATCGCGGATTGATGGACGAACTGCTCGAATCGAATGTCGCCATTAGTGGCACGCAAGATGAGAAGCCGGGCTTCTTGTCGCAGCTGTTCTTATCTTTACTCCCGGTATTGGTCATAGTCGGCCTGTTCTTCTTCTTCATGCGGCAGATGCAAGGCGGCGGCGGAGGCGGCAAAGGTGGCCCGATGTCGTTTGGCAAGAGTAAAGCCAAGCTCCTCGGCGAAGACCAGATCAAGGTAACTTTCGCCGACGTCGCAGGTGTCGACGAAGCAAAAGAAGACGTGAAAGAGCTCGTTGACTTCTTGCGCGAACCGGACAAATTTCAGCGCTTGGGCGGTAAGATTCCCCGCGGCATACTGATGGTTGGCCAGCCGGGTACTGGTAAGACCCTCCTCGCCAAAGCGATAGCGGGCGAGGCCAAAGTGCCTTTCTTCTCTATCTCAGGTTCTGACTTTGTCGAAATGTTTGTGGGCGTGGGAGCCTCGCGCGTTCGAGATATGTTCGATCAAGCGAAGAAGCAAGCCCCCTGTATTATTTTCATCGACGAAATCGATGCGGTTGGACGTCACCGTGGCGCTGGCCTCGGCGGCGGACACGACGAGCGCGAGCAGACGCTAAACCAACTCCTCGTCGAGATGGATGGATTCGAGGTGAACGACGGCGTAATCGTTGTTGCAGCGACTAACAGACCCGATGTTCTGGACCCTGCGCTTCTGCGACCGGGTCGCTTCGACCGCCAGGTTGTGGTTGGCCTGCCTGACATTCGTGGCCGCGAGCAGATCCTCAAGGTGCACATGCGCAAAGTGCCAATCGACGACAACGTCAAGGCAAGCCTCATTGCGCGCGGCACGCCAGGCTTCTCTGGAGCCGATCTAGCTAACCTCGTAAACGAAGCGGCGCTGTTCTCGGCCCGCTCAGGCAAGCGTCTGGTTACGATGGAAGAATTCGAGAAAGCGAAAGACAAGATCATGATGGGCGCCGAGCGTAAGTCGATGGTTATGTCGGACAAAGAGCGTCGAAATACTGCCTACCACGAAGCTGGGCATGCCATTGTCGGTCGCATGGTCGAAGAGCACGATCCTGTTTACAAAGTGAGCATTATTCCGCGCGGTCGAGCGCTGGGCGTAACGATGTTTTTGCCCGAAGAAGACCGCTATAGCCTCAGTAAGCTTGGGATTCTGAGTCAGATCTGCAGCCTCTACGGCGGCCGCATTGCCGAAGAAATGACGCTTGGCGCCAACGGTGTAACTACAGGTGCGTCGAACGATATCCAGCGCGCAACAGAGATGGCGCGTAATATGGTCACCAAATGGGGACTGTCTGCCGAGCTAGGACCTTTGCTGTATTCTGAAGACGAGGGCGAAGTCTTTTTGGGCCGCTCTGCAGCGTCGCAATCGAAGAGCTTCTCGAGCGACACTGCAAAGTCTATCGACGTTGAGGTGCGTAAAATCATCGACACCTGCTACAGCAAGGCAAAAGATATTCTCGAGACCAATCGCGACAAACTCGAGATGATGATGGAGGCGCTGATGGAGTATGAGACGATCGATGCCGATCAGATCGACGACATCATGAATGGCAATAAACCGCGCCCGCCAGCCGATTGGAGCGATTCCGATGGCGGTGGCACTGCGGCTAAAAGCGAGGCAGAAGAGCCTAAAGCTAGGCGCGACGAAACCTCAGGTCCAATAGGCGGTCCTGCCGGCGAGCACTAGGTCGCCGCTCTAAAGAACGTTGAAAAAGAGAACCCTCGTGGTTCTCTTTTTCGTTAGGGGTTTCCCGCACGAAAAACACATAGTCTTTATTGAGCGAGAAAAATGACAAAAATCCTCTTAGCTGGGTCGCGGCAAATAGACTTGAGTACGCCATGCTGTATGGGCGTGCTCAATGTCACCCCCGACTCTTTTTCAGACGGATCAACCCTCGGGCGTGAATCAAAGGCTGGCTCAGGTCACTCGTCATTCGAAGTTGATTTGGACAAAGTATTAGAACGCGCCGAAAAAATGGCCGCCGAAGGCGCTTTGTTTCTCGATATTGGTGGCGAATCTACTCGACCCGGCGCGACTCCGGTGTCCGTACAAGAAGAGATAGACCGCGTCGTTCCCGTTATCGCTGCTCTGAGAGCGCGCTTCGATCTCTGTCTGTCAGTCGACACCAGTTCGTCTGAGGTGATGACTGCTGCGATTGGTGCCGGTGCCGAACTTGTTAACGATGTGCGCGCGCTCGCCGACGAAGGAGCCCTGACTGCTATCGTCGATAATCGCGTGGCGGTATGTCTAATGCACATGCGCGGCCAGCCCCGCTCGATGCAAGTGAAATTCGATTCGAATAGCCCGCTTGGTGAAAAAAGCTACGATGATGTTGTCGAAGAAGTTGCCGAGTTTCTTGGCGAGCGACGCGATTACTGTCTGGCTAAAGGGTTAAATGCAGACAGCTTGCTTCTCGATCCTGGCTTTGGGTTTGGTAAAAGTCAGGGACATAACTACGAATTATTGAGTGGATTAACGCGGTTTAGCGCACTAGGCGCGCCTCTGCTTGTGGGTGTTTCGCGCAAATCGATGATTGGTGCTGCCACCGGTCGCTCAGTCGATCAGCGGCTCGCAGGATCTGTGGCCGCCGCAACGCTTGCGCTTCAGGGCGGCGCCAGCATTATTCGTAGCCACGATGTTGCTGCCACGGTCGATGCGATTAAAGTATACTCCGCGTTCTGCGGGAACTTAGCGTTCGACTAAGTGCTCTAATAAAAAATATCGAATAAGAATAGTTGATAAAAAAATAAGGAGCGGCCCCCGATTCATGTCTGCTGCAAGCAATAAGAGCGCCCCTACAACAAAACGATACTTTGGTACCGACGGCATCCGCGGTGCGGTAGGTCAGGCGCCAATCACTCCCGATTTCATGCTCAAGCTAGGCTGGGCTGCGGGACGCGTATTTGCCGATGCGAATGGCGCGCGTGGGAAAATACTCATTGGCAAAGATACGCGTATTTCGGGCTATATGTTCGAGGCAGCTCTCGAAGCCGGCATCGCGGCTGCCGGCGTCGATATCGGTCTGCTAGGCCCGATGCCCACACCCGCTATAGCCTATCTTACGCGCACCCTTCGAGCGCGCGCTGGTATCGTGATCAGTGCCTCCCACAACTCCTTTGAAGACAACGGCATTAAGTTTTTTTCGGGCACTGGCACCAAGCTCCCCGACGACATTGAGCATGCGATCGAAGCGGAGCTCGAGAAAGAACTCACTACCGTCAGGCCAGAGCTAATTGGCAAGGCCTCGCGCGTTAACGACGCGGCAGGGCGTTATATCGAATTTTGTAAGAGCACGGTAGGCCAGAGTCTGCGCCTCAATGGCATGAAAATAGTCGTCGATTGTGCGCATGGCTCGACCTATCACATCGCTCCGAGCGTTTTCACAGAGCTTGGTGCAACCGTTATCTCGCAGGGCGTTTCACCTAATGGCCTTAACATCAATCAGAATGCTGGCTCGACCTCGCCGCAGGTGCTTGCCGATCGCGTTATCGCCGAAAAAGCCGATCTAGGAGTTGCCTTCGACGGCGACGGCGACCGTGTCGTCATGGTCGATCATTTAGGCAATGTGCTCGACGGCGACGAAATTCTCTACATCATTGCCAGCGACCGTCTGCGTCAAAATGTCGAATTTGGCGGTGTTGTGGGTACCCAAATGAGTAACCTCGGATTGCAGTTGGGGCTCGATGCGCTAGGTGTGCCGTTTACGCGCACGCCCGTCGGCGACCGCTATGTCATGCAGGAGATGATTAAGCGCGGTTGGAGTCTGGGTGGCGAATCTTCGGGTCATGTTATCTGCTTGGATTTGTCGAGCACAGGCGATGGCATTATATCTGCGCTGCAGGCGCTAGCCGCAGTGGTCAACGGCGGTAAGTCTCTGGCCGAGCTGCGCACACAAATGAGCAAATTACCGCAGAAGATGATCAATGTTCGCATCAGTCGCGGCGTCGAGCTTGTCGGCAACTCAGCGATCGCGAGTGCCGTGCAGCAAGTCGAAGCCGAATTAGGCGCGCGCGGCAGGGTGCTTCTGCGTCCATCGGGCACGGAGCCTGTCCTGCGTGTGATGGTCGAAGGTGAGGACGCCTCGGACGTCGCGCGTCTCGCCG
>LICD01000023.1 GCA_001438145.1 OM182 bacterium BACL3 MAG-120619-bin3
TCAATTGCGATTGCCGTGTTCGGCGACCCCTCGCCAATTCTCACAGCAGTTGTGCTTACCCTTGTCGTGCTTATCTTCGCCGAGGTCACACCTAAAACCATTGCAGCGCTGTATCCCGAAAAAGTCGCCTACCCTTCGAGCCTTTTACTCGCCTTGCTGCTCAAACTGCTCTATCCGGTAGTGTGGATTGTCAACGTGGTATCCAATGCGCTTGTCCGACTGCTCGGCTTTAGCTCCGAGGCGAGTGGCAATGAGAACCAACTAACCCCCGATGAACTCCGCACCGTGGTCTACGAATCTGGCGGTCGCATTCCAAGGCGTCGCCACGGAATGTTAATGAACATCCTTGATCTCGAACGCGTGACAGTCGACGACATTCTTGTCCCCCGACACGAGCTCGTCGGTATCGATATCGAAGACGATCTCAATGACATTCTTCTGCAGATTAGCAGCGCTCAACATACTCGTCTGCCAGTCTACAAACACGATATCGATAATATCGTTGGCGTGCTGCATCTTCGCAGTACGGGCAAACTAATAGGCATCGAAGAACTGAACAAATCAGCATTGCTGCAGGAAACCGCCGAGCCCTATTTCATCCCCGAGAGCACGCCGCTACACACACAATTGTTCAATTTTCAGCAGAAGAAGGAACGCATGGCGGTAGTTGTCGATGAATACGGGGCGGTCAAAGGGATTATTACTCTCGAAGACATTCTCGAGGAGATTGTTGGCGAATTTACGACCGACCTCGCGGCAAGCAGCAAAGACATCCACCCACAGGACGATGGCAGTTTCTTAATCGACGGCTCTGCGAGTGTGCGCGATATCAACAGGGTGCTCTCTTGGGACCTCGATAGCACTGGCGCCAAAACACTAAACGGGTTGCTAACCGAATCACTTGAATCGATTCCAGACTCATCGGTCTGCATTAATCTCGAGGGCTATTACGCGGAGATAGTTCAGGTTAAAGACAATGTGATTAAAACAGTGAAGATGTGGCGCGCACCCAACGCGACTTTCGATGATGGAGTGGACGGCTAAGCATAGATGCGGGGCTAAGCGTCGCGCCAATGCTCGAGTCCCAGCGCGGCATCGCAGTAACGCACAGTGAGTTCGATGCGTTGTTTGTGGCCCGCCGCTGCATCACTCGAGAGATCCCGGCCCAGGTGAGGCGCGTCAGAAGAATGTAGGGCAAGACCAAATGCGTACTCCTCGCCCGCCAACGCGCCCCGCCAGAAACGCCATGGCTTCGGCGTTTGGGCAGCCAAAGAACCCTCAAAGCTAATACTCACAGAGCCCTGTGATTTGACATGGGCCTCGCTCGCGCCAGCATCCTCGGCAAAACTAAAACTAAAATCAGCAAGCGGTATGGCAAGGCCGAGCCCTCTCGCCTTGATATACGCCTCTTTGAGCGCCCACAGCGCATAAAATCGGGGCAACCTAGAAGACTCAGGAAGCGCGAGAAGCGCAGACTGCTCGCGCTGAGAAAAATAGCGCGCTATCAGCTGCTCGACTCGGCGCTGCCGCGCCGCATACTCTACATCCACACCCACCACTCCCAGCCGAGTGACAGCAACCACGACGCGGTCGCGCGAATGTGACAGGTTAAACGACAGGCCGCTTTCGCCAACGAGTTGTGGACGTCCGTGCGCCCCGAGGCTTATCTGTAGCACCTCGTCTTCAACATAACGGGCAAGTACGGTTCTTAGCATGGCGCGCGAGAGCAGCAACTGCCGCTTGCTGCGCGCAAGATCATAGCGCGCGTACCGAGCCTTCTCCGCAGCACTCAATAAGCTTATGGTGTTCGCCTCGAGGTCTGCCAACTCGAACTCAGACGAGTCGAGTATCCATACATCAATACTCTCGCTCATGACCATAGTCCTCCGCTTTTCGCGAGCTCACTAAGCCGCGAGAGCACTCTGCCATCGTCGCTGTCGTAAATACAGCGCAGCTGCTTTGCCGCGATGCGCGTTTCCTTTGGCGTTGCGAAGGCATTATTCACATAATGTGTAGAATCGATCTCGATAGTTTGATTAACGTGGCTATGCCCGTACACGTGAATGTCTGGCGCAAGGAGACGCACCTGCGCGCCTAGCTCGGCACTTCCCAACACTGGATAGACTGTGCGCTTAGACTCAGGCACCCAGCTGGGCATGACATCGATAGAAGGTAAAAAATGCGAACAGCTGATTCGCGGACATATTTTTTCCCCGCTTCGCTGGGCGAGCCCTTGCTCCGACCGCGCTTTGGCCCACTCGAAAACGCCTACGTTGAGCTGGTGGAAATGGCGCGTCACCGCTTGGCTATCTGGTAGCGAAGCCGGCCAGCTGCAAGCAGAGAAATCGCGCCAACCAAGACGCAGCGACCTATCCAGCGCGGCAAACGAAAAATCATACCAAGACAGCAGCGGAATAAATTCGACGCCTGCGTACTCGAAGGGTTCTGTGGCAATGCCTACTTCGCTACAAAGGCGTTGAATCGCCTTAAATTTCGCAAGCGAACAATCATAAGAGCAGCGGCGCACCCAGAGGTCGTGATTGCCTGGCACAAACACAACCTTGGCAAAGCGCTCAGCGCAGCCACGCAGCACACGTTCGAGCAGCATCAGGTCTTCAGAGACATCTCCTGCGAGCAGCAGCACATCTGCTTGGTATTCGTGACGATCTATACCCAGTACCCATTTAAGATTCTGAGGGTAGTCAACGTGGATATCAGAGACCGCGTGAACCCTCACCTAGCGCCCTTCTCTACGCTTTGTGTGAGTTTTGCCGTTCCTCTTACTATTACGCCACGAGAGTTGCGAGCGCTTCACCTCGACGCTGATCGACATCATTTCCGGGCTTTCGCGCTGAGTTTGCTGGATGTCGCCAGATGCGCTTTGATGTGTTCAGCGAGCAGCAAATAATCGTCACGGCGCGGATCAGTCTTACGCCATGCCATGCCTATCTCTCGATCTACGCTTTCATTACTGAAATGCTTAATACTCAAATGCGTGTCGCCTAAAACGTCGGCGGCCACAGACATGGCAGGCAGTAGTGTAAGCCCGAGTCCGTTGGCGACCATCTGCACGAGAGTATGTAGGCTATTGCCTTGGTATACGATGTCGGTCGCTGCCGCCTTTAGCTGGCAAGCCTCGAGTGCATGATCCCTAAGGCAATGGCCCTCCTCCAAGAGCAGCAGGCTTTCGCCGCGCAACTGTCCTTGTTCGACCTGCTTGAGTTTTTCGAAGGCATGGCCCGGTGGAAGACAAAGCAAAAACTCATCCTTACATAAACTAATCACTTCCATATCGGGCAGCGGGTAAGGCAAGGCGAGAATAATGAGATCGAGTTTGCCTTGCTGCAATTGGCGCTCGAGTTGGGCGCTCATCTCTTCTTTGAGAAACAGTTTCAGCTTCGGAAAATTTCGGCGCAAACTGCCAAGCATCGGCGGCAAAAGAAAGGGGCCGATAGTGGGGATCACCCCAAGACGCAGATCACCGGACAGCGGTTCGGCATGCGCCTTAGCGAGTGCTACAAAATCTTCGACATCGCCCAAGATCACCCGCGCCTGCTTCAATAGTTTCTCGCCCAAAGGCGTGATAAGGACGGATTTTTTATTGCGCTCGAAAACCTTTGCGTCGAGCTGCGATTCGAGCTCAGCAATGGCGGCACTCAACGTCGACTGAGTCACAAAGCACGCGTCAGCGGCTTTGGTAAAGTGTTTATGCTCAGCGACGGCACAGAGGTATTTAAGCTGTTTTATTGAAGGAGACATTACCCGATGGTAATCGAAAAAAACGATGCTGGCACTCGATAAATTCAATTTGAGTGTTGAATGAGCATCGCCTAGACTGCCATCCTATTCGTGATGGGTCATCTAGCCATCGCGTTTAATCGTTATCCTGTCGAGGCCAGCTCGCTTCGCTTTATTTGCAAATGAAACTAGGAGAACACCATGTCATTAAAAGGTTCTAAAACCGAAGACAACTTGAAAGCCGCCTTCGCAGGCGAGTCTCAAGCTAACCGCCGCTATCTCTACTTCGCGCAGAAAGCCGATGTGGAAGGTTATAACGACGTTTCAGCACTCTTCCGCTCAACTGCCGAAGGTGAAACTGGACACGCTCATGGCCACCTCGAATACCTTGAAGAGGTAGGTGACCCTGCCACTGGTATGCCTATGGGTGGCACAGAAGACAATCTTAAGTCAGCAGTGGCCGGCGAGACACATGAGTACACAGACATGTACCCAGGTATGGCGAAAGATGCGCGCGACGAAGGCTTCGATGAGATAGCTGACTGGATGGAGACTCTCGCTAAAGCAGAGCGCTCACACGCAAATCGTTTCCAGAAGGCGCTGGACGCGCTGGACGACTAATACGCGTAGCGAACGTCAATAACCCCTCGGGCCCGAGTGGTTATTGACGTTCGCTGGCAGCGGCAAGGCTCGACACCGTCGAGCTACTCTAAAAACACCCAAAAAACGCATTCACACGGAAGAAGATCGCGCACAGGATCTCTCGGAGTTTGGCTATGGCGCACGAAGGAAGAGAAGGTGGCCTCGACGCCCCCACTCGTCACCCTCTAAATCAGAACGATCCACAGTTCTGGGACGAAGACAATCTCAATAAAGAACTCGAGCGCGTCTATGATATTTGTCATGGCTGTCGACGCTGCGTGAGTCTCTGCAATGCCTTCCCTACCCTGTTTGATCTGATCGATGAAAGTCCAACACTCGAAGTCGATGGCATCGATGTTGCTGACTATAACAAAGTGGTCGACCAGTGTTATCTATGCGATCTGTGCTATCTGACGAAATGCCCTTACGTGCCACCCCATGAGTGGAATGTCGATTTTCCTCATCTCATGCTGCGCGCGAAGGCGATAAATTTCAAAAAGGGCGACACCAAATTCCGCGATAACATCATTACCAGCACAGATATGATCGGCAAAGTTGCCTCACTGCCGGGTATCAACACACTTGTGAATGTTGGTAATAAGACAGCACCCATCCGCGCGATGCTCGACAAAACACTTGGCATTCATAAAGACGCCAAATTGCCTCCATACACCAGCAAGCCGGCGCGGAAAACACATGGTGCGCTCATTTTCGATCCTCAAAAGGCCGCGGACAAAGCCATCGAGAATCAGGCTGCGAACGCGACCGTGCACGAACGCGTCACCCTGTTCACGACCTGCTATTGCAATTACAACGAACCTTCGATAGCCGATAGCGTCATTAAAGTGTTCGAGCACAATGGTGTCGGGGTCGACCTCGCTGCGCGCGAACATTGCTGCGGCATGCCAAAACTCGAGCTCGGCGACCTCAAAACCGTCGAGAAACTTATGGAGAAAAACATCCCAGCGCTTTACGAGACAGTGAAGGCTGGCAATGTAATCGTGGCAGCAGTGCCTTCGTGTGTGCTGATGTTTAAGCAAGAGCTGCCGTTGATGTTCCCTGAGAACGAGCAAGTGCAGGCGGTCGCCAAAGCATTTTTCGACCCCTTTGAATACCTGCACAAGTTGCATAAAGAAGGCCGATTGAATCTAGACTTCAAACACTCACTTGGTAATGTCAGCTATCACGTCGCGTGCCACCAACGTGTGCAAAACATCGGCCCAAAAACCAAGCTCGTACTCGAACTTATTCAAGACACTATGGTGAAAAACATCGAACGCTGTTCGGGCCACGACGGAACCTATGGCGTTAAGTCGGAGACACTCGAGTTCGCCAACAAAATCGCTCGCCCGATTGTCAAACAGATAGAGCAACAGGCGCCGGATCATTACGGCAGCGACTGCCCTGTCGCCGGTCGTCATATCGAGAACAACCTAAAAAATAAGGCCAAGGATAGCCAAGACGCCATTCACCCACTTGACCTGCTGTGCCTCGCTTACGGTATTTAACGGCGAAGACTCGGCGCATCACCGAAACGTTTTAGATAGGATAACTATGAAGAAAATAGCATTGACAGACCTGCTCTCAATCGAAGAGTACAACGCACAGCGCCCTGCAATTCGTCAGTCGATGATGGATCACAAGCAAACGCGACGACTCCCACTTGGAGATAACGCGTCGATTCATTTCGAAGACTATATGGTTATGCGCTATCAAGTACTCGAACTCATTCGCGCTGAAAAAATACGGGGAACTGAGGACCTTGAAGGTGAACTCGAAGCCTATAACCCGCTCATTCCCGATGGTAAAAACCTCAAAGCAACCTTCATGCTCGAATTCCCTGATGAGGGGGAGCGCCGCGAACGACTAGGTCAACTCATCGGAATCGAAACTCAGGTCTCTATCCAGATAGACGGCTTTGCAGCGGTCTACCCGATAGCGAACGAAGATCTCGAGCGCAGTACTGAGGAGAAAACCTCGGCTGTGCATTTTTTACGTTTCGAGTTTAGTGATGAGATGATCGCCGCCGCCAAGGCTGGTGCAAAGTGGGTCGTCCGCAGCGAGCACATAAACTACCAAGTGGCAGTCGATCCAGTTCCTGAGATGATTCGTGAATCTCTGCTGCGCGATTTCGACTAGACATTGCTGTTTGCATGGCGACGTATCCTGATCGCCACAGCGAGCTAATTGTTCCTATCAGGTTGATCGGGTAGACTCGAGCGAATAACTCGACTATCCGATCACCAAGGACAATTAAAAATGACCCGCTTAAATTCTGTTGCTACCGCGTTCGCGGCAGCAGCCCTCCTCGCCTCATCTTTCGTATCAGCTGATCATCATGGCGGTGCCCATACGAGCTCGATCACAAAAATAGACTCGAATGAATTTGGTATCGATGCCAAAGAAATCGCCGATATCAACGCGCAAATGCAGGCAGCGGTAGACGGCGGTTTTATCGCTGGCAACATTCTACTAGTCGGCAATAGCGAAGGCGTTGGTGTTCTCGAAACCGCTGGCACACAGGGTCCGGGGCAATCTACCCCGATGGATGAGCAGACGTTTTTCCGCATTTATTCGATGACCAAGCCCATCGTTAGCGTTGCAACAATGACCCTTGTCGAAGATGGCCTCCTCGCAATCTCGGATCCGGTGTCAAAATACATTCCCGAATTTGCCAACATGACGGTTATCAACGAAGAGACCGGCGCAATCACTCCCGCCGCGAATGAGATGACGGTGCAAGACCTCCTAACACACGAGTCGGGCCTCATCTACGGCATCTTCGACCCAGAAAGTGAGCTCGGGAAAATGTATTTTCAAGCAGGCTCGCTGCGCGCCGACATCACCGCTTTAACGCTCGCACAAAACTTGGCGGCGCTTCCCCTTCGTTTCGAACCCGGCACTAAATGGAACTATTCCCGCTCAACCGATGTGCTCGGTGCAGTGATCGAAGTCGCGGCGGGCAAGCCCCTCGACGCGCTGTTGAATGAGCGAATTTTCGCGCCGCTAGGCATGGATGAAACAACCTTCTTCGTTGATGTCAGCAAGGCCGCTCGAATCGCACACCCTATCCATGGCGAGATGGCTGATCCTACTGTCGTAACGCCGATGCTGAGCGGCGGCGGCGGCCTGCATTCGACGACCGAAGACTATGTGCGCTTCGCGAGCATGTTGCTCGGCGGCGGCGAATACAATGGCACTCGGATCCTCGAGGCTGACACGGCTACCGCAATGCAGCAGAAATTCATCGGCGATAGTGTTGACCGCAGCGCCTACTTCTATGGCTCACGCGGCGATTGGGGGCTTGGCTTCCACCTCCAGCCGATCCCAGGCGCAGACAATGAGGGCCCTTTCAATTTCGGTTGGCAAGGCGTAGGTGGCACGGTCTTTATCGTCGACCCAACCAATGACTTTTTTATGCTCTATATGGCGCAGGTTCGTGGCGGCCCAGCCGGTGCGCCAATGGATCTCACCAAAGCGCAGGCTGCCGTGTACAAAGCTATGCTGAACTAAGTCGGCTCAAACCGATTCAAATTCGCCGAAGTACTGCGTGCACTAGACGCCTTGCAAACCACCTATAAAACGCCGATAGCAACACCGGCAAACTGGGTTCAGGGGCAAGACGTCATCGTAGCCTTGTCACTAGATGATGCGGCGGCGAGAGAAAAATTTGGCGAGATCAATGTCGTGCTGCCCTATCTAAGAACGACCAAATCACCCAAGTAACAAAACGGCTGAATTTTTCTTTCACTTTAGCCGAGCAAATCATATTTGCGAAGATAGCCGCGGAGCTGGTGATAGCTTACCGACAGCAGCTCTGCGGCCTTCTTTTGGTTAAACTGCGCACGCTCAAGCGCCTGTTTGAGCAGTGTTATTTCGAAATCTTGTACCTCTTGTTTAAAGTCTATCTCCGCTCCATCCAAAACTTTTCCAGCATTCAGACCAGATGCAGCAGCGTTGCCGATTGAGGGGTTCGAATCACCTGATCCACTGCCGCCGCCTATCTCTCCGCCCTCTTCAGACCCGACTGCATTACTCGCACTACCCAGGCGGTAAGGCGAATCGAACGGATCGAAAACAAGCGCATTGATCGCGCCCTCTTCATTCTGGTAGACCGCACGTTCGATCACGTTTTTGAGTTCGCGAATGTTCCCCGGCCACGAATACCGCACGAGTGCTTTTTGCACGCGATCACCGAATCCCATGAAGGCCTCGCCACCAAGCTCTTTCACCATACCCACTGCAAAATGCTCAGCGAGGATCAGAATATCTTCGCCGCGCGCCCGCAGGGGCGGCAACGTGACGACGTCGAAAGCGAGCCTGTCTAATAGGTCCTCTCGAAACCTACGCTGACGGGCAAGCCTAGGCAGGTCTTCATTCGTTGCTGCGACAAGGCGAACGTCGACCGTCAGTGTTTCGTTACCGCCAAGCCGCTCAAACTCACCGTATTCGATTACCCTGAGTATTTTTTCTTGCACGGCCATCGCAGTCGTTGCCAACTCATCAAGGAATAACGTGCCTCCATCGGCGCGTTCGAAATAGCCTTTACGCAGCTTCGTCGCACCAGTAAAAGCCCCTGCCTCGTGCCCGAACAGCTGTGCTTCGAGCAGCGACTCGCTCATCGCTGCGCAGTTAACTTTGAGAAACGGCGCATCCCATCGCGGGGAGAGATAATGCAGGCGCGCTGCGATCAACTCTTTGCCGGTGCCGCGCTCCCCTGCGATCAGCACCGATTTATTGAGCGGTGCCACGCGCGAAATATGCTCCTGCATCTCGAGGAAACACGCTGACTCGCCGATCATTCGAGGCACTTGGGCAGGCGCCGTGCCGCCCGCAGAGTCTCTATCCGCCGCTTTTTGATCCATGCTATTTCTTTTCCTTTTTTTCTCGATGACAACAAAAGCGCAATTTGGCGCCCATGAGTTTTAGTGAACTACGTTCGCCCGGCTAAACTCGCTGAACTGTCCCTGTGTGGCCAAAATTACTACTAGGTAGCTTATTTGACCACCTCGGGGCGGATAAACTTTCAGATAGAAAATTTATAGTAACAATATCAGCATCTTACTAAGCGCTACTAAGTTGGCACAGTCTATGCAATTCCTATACCAGACAGCAATAAAGGGCGCCTCGGCCCGATCCAGCACATGCGAAGGCTGAATCAAATACCGATAGGACACCCGCCAATAAAGCGAAACGGCTGCCTCACAAACGAGGCACATGACAGACAGAGGAAACAGCAATGAGCATATTTACTCGACTTTCGGACATCGTAAACTCCAACATCAGCGCCTTGCTCGACAAAGCAGAGAACCCCGAAAAAATGATCCGTATGGTCATTCAGGAAATGGAGGAAACCCTCGTTGAAGTTCGCAGCACGACTGCGAAAGTGATCGCCGACAAAAAGACACTCAAGCGTCGCGTCGATACCCTGCATAAGCAATCGCACGACTGGGAACAAAAAGCTGAGCTCGCTCTGTCGAAAGGACGAGAAGATCTCGCTAAAGCAGCCTTGGTCGAACGCTCGGCGATTAACTCAAGCGTTGCGATTACCGAGACAGACCTCGCGAAGCTCGATGAAACGCTCGACAAACTCAGCAGCGAGATCGAACTCCTTCAAGCCAAGCTTAACGATGCGCGCGCGCGTCAGAAGACTATTCTTCTGCGCACCCGAGCAACAGAAAGCCGCCTAAACGTTCACGACAAACTCAAAAGCCATACCATAGACAGCGCGCTCAACAAGTTTGAGCATTTCGAGCGAAAAATCGATCAGATGGAAGGACAACTCGAGACGGGGCATGTCGAACAGCGCGGCTTACAGAGCGAGTTCGAAGAATTAGAGCGCCAGGAGCAAATTGATGCCGAACTCGCCGCACTTAAGGCAAAGATGGCGAAATCGGCTGCTAACGCTGCCGAGCAGCCATAGGCGATGGCGCTGCGAACCGCTAGACTCTCAATCTAGCGCTTAGCGCCAGTGTTCATTGTACTTACGTGCGACAACACCTCGGCAACCCATTTATCCAATGGCCTCCTTAACGCTCGGGGCAATTGTAAAAAACAGGCACCTATTATGAATGCTTTCGTTTTCATCATCTCAATCGTCGGCATGGTCCTCTCTTTTGTCACGTTCTGGATTTTGCTTGCCCGCAAGGATCGACACAAAATATCCGTGCAGGCAGGCAGCCAGTACAACTTAGATGATCTCTCGTCTATGGCGCAGTCGCTTACCGAACGCATAGACATACTCGAATCGATTCTCGATGCCGAGGTACCAGACTGGAGGGCTAACAATGAGCAATCCTAGACTGCGCGCGACGCTTAATCTCGATTCGGACAATGCTCGCTGGCTTGGCGTCTGTGCCGGCATAGCACGCTGGCTCGACCTCCCCACTGCTCTGGTCCGCGTCATCTTTGTTATCTGTGTTATTAGTTGGCCGACGTTACTCATCGCGTACGTTATTACCTATTTCGTCCTTGACCGAGGCATAACACCTGACTCGGTACAGGACTACTTTCGCGGCGCCGACACCGCAGAGCACTTTCGCAAGTTAAACTACCGCAAGCCACTCTACCGCTACCCCAGGCAAGGCCGCATTGCAGGCGTTTGTGCGGGCATCGCCAACTACCTTGAGATAAAAACTTTTTGGGTCAGACTTGCAACGCTAGGATCACTATTCCTGTTTGGCCCGTTTACCCTGCTCGGCTATATCGTCTGCTGGGTAGCCTTCGATGTCGACCCCAATGAACCCGCTTACACGGGCCGTCGTGCTGAACGGCGGCGCCGCCGCGCAGAGAGAAAAGCAGCTAAAGAGGCGCGTAGAAACGCTACATTTCATCGAGAGCAATCGGCTAAAAGCGATGAGCACCGCAGAGAGGCCTTTGCAGACACCCGTGCTAAATTTGGCACTGATGAATCCGCACACTCAGCGCCCGAAAGCATGAGGCCGCGCTACGACGAAGCCCAGTGTACGGAAGTCTTCCGGATACTTGAGCTTAGACTGCGCGAAATCGAAGCCTATATGACCTCGAAACGATTTAGGCTGCACTGCGAGATCAATCGGATTTAGAGTGCGCTCACAGCCTTTGCTCAAATCGGACAAGCGAGTAAACTGCTAGCGAACTAGAATCATGGCGCTATCGTAGAGACGAGTAGCGAGCATCGATTCGAAAAGCCTGAGCAGGATTACTCTGCCGATTGAGACCCTATGAAATACTGTCACCACTGCGCCGCCGAACTAATCCATAAAATCCCCGAAGGGGATGACAAGCTTCGCCATTGCTGCGACGCATGCGACACCATCTTTTACCAGAACCCAAACAACGTCGTTGGGACGCTGCCTTATTACGGCGACAAGGTTTTACTGTGTAAGCGCGCAATCGAACCGAGGCTTGGGAAATGGACATTGCCTGCAGGCTTTATGGAAAACGGAGAGTCGAGTTTGGAGGGCGCTATTCGCGAGACTCGCGAAGAGGCTGGGGCGACAATTAGTGTGCGAGAAGACAGCCTGTACACGCTATTTAATCTGCCCAAAATTAATCAGGTTTATTTATTCTTTCGCGCAGAACTTGCCGACTTAAACTTCGCGGCAGGGGTCGAGTCTCTTGAGGTTGCTCTGTTTGCCGAAGAGGACATCCCGTGGGACGAACTGGCATTTCCCGTAGTTCACAGCACACTTAAACACTATTTTGCCGATCGCCGGGAGCAGAAATTTCCCGTGCGCATGTTTGATGTTCACTACAGCCCTGAACGCAAAATCACCACGACGCTAATCAGCAACAGCGCTTATTAGCTGTTTAAAACTCTCAGTCGCTGTAAATCGCTGCGATTGTCGCATCTAGCTGTTTTTTCATCGCCTCTGCATCGTTGTGCACAATATTAATGTGACCGACTTTGCGATTAGGCCGCACAGACTTGTTGTAGGTGTGGAAAAACGCGTTGGGCTTCAGCGCAGTCTGCGCGGTAACCTCTACACCCAATAAATTAACCATTCCCGCAAAACCATGCACCTCGGTGCTTCCCAGAGGCAAGCCAGCAATCGCACGCAGGTGGTTTTCGAATTGACTAGTCGCTGCGCCCTGCTGAGTCCAATGACCGCTGTTGTGCACACGCGGGGCCAGCTCATTCACCAAGAGTTTGCCGTCGACGACAAAACACTCGATAGCGAGCACGCCCACATAGTCGATATTGCCGAGAACCCTTTCGGTAAGATCTTGGATCTGTTTGGCTAAGCCTTCATCTATATCTTGCGCGGGGGCAAGTGAGGCGCGAAGAATACCGCCTTCGTGCCAGTTCTGTGTAGCGGGATATGAGGCAGTCCTGCCGTCTGCAGCCCTGACAAGAATCAGTGAGATTTCGCGGCTGAAATTCACGCGTTTCTCTACAACCGATTCAACAATTGAGTCGCGCGATTCGAGAAACTCTGTCAAATCACCGGCAGTATCCATCTTCCATTGATTGAGCCCGTCATAGCCGTCTTCGCAGGTTTTAACGATAACGGGAAAGCCGAGCTGCTCGATCGCTAGCTTAAGCTCGGCCGCTGTGTTAACAACGATTTTCGGCGCCATGGCAGCACCAACGCCTTCGATAAATTCTTTCTCGCAGCCGCGGTTCTGGCAGATCCTCACCGCTTTGGGATCAGGATATACCGCACAGTATTTCTTTAATGCCTCGAGCAAATCGACCGGCACACTTTCTTTTTCGACAGTGATTACATCGGGTTTCTCGAGTGAGGTGTACACTTTTTCTGCGAGTTCGGTAATGGCCATTGCCTCAAACCCATCGGGCATAGGCACGAGCTCTCCGAGTCCTCGAACACAGTCACCAGTATCGCCGGGCTCCGCCAGAAAAGAGAACTTTAATCCTAAGGGCCATCCAGCAAGGGCAAGCATCCGAGCAAGTTGGCCGCAGCCGATAATTCCTATCCGCATCACTACACGTCCACCGGTATGCTGTCAGTTTGTGCTTTGCGCCACGCGATCAGTCGCTGGCTTAGGCCTGTGTCTTTAAGCGCGAGTATTTGCGCAGCCATGAGTCCTGCATTGTAAGCACCGGCCTCGCCTATCGCCTGACAGGCTACCGCGACACCTTTGGGCATCTGGACCATCGAAAGCAGGCTATCCATTCCTTTTAGCTGCTTGCTCGATACAGGGACGGCAATCACAGGAAGATGGGTCATCGCAGCCGCCATGCCGGCAAGATGAGCTGCGCCCCCGGCGCCGGCGATAATGACATCGATGCCGCGCGTGTGCGCCTGCGTTGCGAATTCGAAAAGCCGCGCAGGGGTGCGATGGGCTGAGACTATTTTGAGCTCGAATTCGACCCCTAGCTCAGACAAGGGTGTAGTCGCTGCGCGCATAGTCTCGAGGTCTGACTTCGATCCCATGATTATCGCGACTCGAACGCCGCTGCTCTCGACTTGGTCTGCGACTTCTGAACCTGGCATTGGCTTCTCCCGCCGTTGCTATGCGGGACGCCCCGCGAAAAACATTGCATTATAGAGACTTTTGCTTAGCGCAGAACCCCTAATTTTCGGTAAGTGTCTGATAAATAGCTCTAACTCTTGCTCAGCGTTCTCGAAACTTGACGAAGCCTGGCAAGCTCGGATGTCAGTAATTCGTGTTAGCCGTTTGTCCGCTACTCGTGGCTGCTAGCCATGCCAGCGCCGTGCATTACGAAATAGGCGCATACTTGGCGCATCTTCTTTCCAATCCTCCGGATGCCATGAATTCTGACTCGCACGGAATACGCGTTCCGGATGCGGCATCATCAAGGTTACGCGACCGTCGACGCTGCTTAATCCGGCGATCGCATCGCTCGCGCCGTTTGGGTTGGCGGGATAGCGCATCGTCTTTTCGCCGCTTGCGTCTACATAGCGCATCGCTGCCGAATTGGACGCGGCGAAGGCTTCGGCATCGGCGCTGGAGGCGAAACTTGCTCGACCCTCACCATGCGCAACGGCAATCGCGAAACGCGAGCCCTGCATATCGTGCATAAACGCAGAGTTCGAGTTCTCGATACGAACGAGCGAGAGGCGTCCTTCGAATTGCTCCGAGCGATTGCGCTGAAACGAGGGCCAATTGTTAGCTCCGGGTATGAGTTCGCTAAGATGCGACAACATCTGGCATCCGTTGCACACGCCTAGACTGAGTGTATTGGGATTAGCAAAGAACGCCTCGAACTGCGCGCGCAGTGCGTCGTTAAATAGAATCGTTTTCGCCCAGCCGCCGCCGGCGCCTAAAACGTCGCCATAGGAGAAACCGCCACAGGCGACGAGCGTCGAAAATTCCTCAAGGCTGCGCCGCCCCTGCAACAGATCGGTCATGTGGACATCTATCGCCTCAAAACCCGCGCGATCGAATGCCGCTGCCATCTCGATCTGACCATTCACGCCCTGCTCACGCAGCACTGCAACTTTGGGACGAACGCCTGTCGCAATATACGGCGCCGCTATATCCTCATTTACATCAAAACTTAGCGCCGCATTGAGACCTGGGTTCTTCGTGTCGAGGAGTAAATCGTATTCTTCCTGCGCGCAGTCAGAGTTATCTCGCAACTTTTGCATGTGATAACTGGTCTCTGCCCACGTGCGCTGCAACGAAGAAAGTGAGGCAGAGTAAAGTGTTTCGCCACACGAGAGCACTGTCAGACGCGGATTTTCCCGACCGGCGTCGTTTGCCTCTACAGCCGCAATAGTGTGTGTGCAGTCCCCTAGCCCTGCTTCATTAGCTAGTTCGGTAAAGCGCCCACTATCTGCGCGACGGATCTGCACGACTATCCCAAGCTCTTCGCTAAACAAGGCTTCGATTGGCGCAGCGCCAGCCAAGTCGAGCGTGACACCGCAGCGACCGGCGAAGGCCATTTCCACCGCTGTGGTAAGAAGGCCGCCGTCGGCGCGATCGTGATAGGCAAGCAGAATCCCTTCGCTGCGCGCTGCTTTTAACAGCGAAAATAGCGCTAGCATATCGCTCGCCGAGTCGAGGTCTGGCGCTGTGCCGTCGAGCGTGCGGAATACTTGCCCGAGCGCAGAACCGCCCAGTCTGTTCTTACCGCGCCCTAAATCCACCAGCACTAACTGCGTGTCGCCGGCAGTAGTTTTTAGTTCGGGCGTCAGCGTACCGCGAATATCTTGCAGCGGAGCAAACGCCGAAATAACTAGCGACAGCGGCGCAGTATTACTTAGCGCCTCGCCCTCTTGTTCCCAGACTGTGCGCATAGACATCGAGTCTTTGCCGACGGGAATGCAGATGCCGAGCTGCGGGCAAAGGGTCATCGCCACCGCCTCGACGGTCTTGTAGAGCTTGTCGTCTTCGGTGTCGTAACCCGCAGCGACCATCCAGTTCGCCGACAGCTTTACCTCACCCAGCGATTCAACATCGGCGCAGAGAATATTGGTTAACGCCTCGCCGATTGCCATCCGGCCCGAGGCTGGCGCATCGAGCAGTGCCAGCGGTGTGCGCTCGCCCATCGCCATCGCCTCGCCCGTGTAACCATTAAATGAATTGGCAGTAACCGCCGCATCGGCAACCGGAACCTGCCATGGCCCAACCATCTGATCCCTGTGCACAAGCCCAGTAATGGTTCGATCGCCAATCGTAATCAAAAAACTCTTACTCGCAACGCAAGGCAGGCTGAGTACGCGCGTTATCGCATCGCCAAGCTCGATCGAGGCTGTATCAAAAGTCGAGGCGCGCACTGCGCTAGGATCAGTCTTACGATGCATTTTAGGCGGCTTGCCAAAGAGCACATCCATCGGCAAGTCGATCGGCTTATTGCCAAAATGCGCGTCGGAAAGCTCGATGCGCTTCTCCTCCGTCGCCTCGCCGACTACCGCATAAGGGCAGCGTTCGCGCTGACAGAGAGCGTCGAATACATCGAGGTTTTCGGGCCTAACCGCGAGCACATAGCGCTCTTGTGATTCGTTACACCAAATCTCGAGTGGCGACATCTGCGATTCGGAACTAGGAATAGCGCGCAAATTAAAGCGCCCACCGGTACCGCCATCTTTTACCAGCTCGGGCAATGCATTCGACAGTCCTCCGGCACCTACATCGTGAATAAAGGCAATCGGATTGTCGTCGCCCATTTGCCAGCAGCGGTCTATGACCTCCTGACAACGGCGCTCCATCTCTGGGTTCTCGCGCTGCACCGAGGCGAAGTCGAGATCTTCGTTACCCGCCCCCGCTGCCATCGACGAAGCTGCGCCACCGCCAAGGCCAATCAGCATTGCAGGGCCACCTAAGACGATGAGCTGAGCGCCTGCTTCGATGCCTGTTTTAACCACATGGCCGTCGCGAATATTACCGAGGCCACCGGCGATCATTATCGGCTTGTGATAGCCGCGCACTTCGCGCTCGCCTGCCTCGTTAACCCATTCCTCTTCGAAGCTGCGGAAATAACCACAGAGGTTCGGCCGGCCGAATTCATTGTTAAACGAGGCGCCGCCAATAGGACCCTCGAGCATAATATCTAGCGCCGAGGCGATATGCGCTGGTTTACCGAAGTCGACTTCCCAAGGCTGCAGTAGTTCAGGGATTTTTAAGTTCGACACCGAAAAACCAGTGAGGCCAGCTTTAGGTTTAGAGCCCGTGCCGGTTGCCCCTTCGTCTCGAATTTCACCGCCAGAGCCCGTCGCCGAACCAGGAAAGGGTGCTATCGCCGTTGGGTGATTATGTGTCTCCACTTTCATTAGAATGTGAATCGGCTCAGCGCTAAACCCGTAACACTGATTCGCAGCACTGGGCATAAAACGCTCGGCGGTATAGCCCTTCATTACCGCTGCGTTATCCGAATAAGCCGATAGCACCCCGCTGGGTGACACCGCATACGTATTGCGAATCATGCCGAAAAGCGAATGCGGCATCTGCTCTCCGCCGATTTCCCAACTCGCGTTAAAAATTTTATGCCTGCAATGCTCGGAGTTGGCTTGGGCGAACATCATCAATTCGATGTCGTTTGGGTTGCGCCCCAGTTTTGTAAATTGCTCGCTCAGATAATCGATCTCGTCTTCGGCCAGCGCAAGGCCCAGCGTTTTATTCGCCTGCTCTAGCGCACCTCTACCCTGCCCTAGTAAATCTACGCACTGCAGCGCTTGCGGCTCAGCGTGCTGAAATAAACTCTCTGCTTGCTGCACGCTGTCGAGCACCGATTGCGTCATTCTGTCGTGCAGCAAAGCATCGACAGTCGACAGTTCGCAGGTATCGAGTTCAGCACTAAGCGTCAGGGTATAAACGATACCGCGCTCCACGCGGCGCACCTTATCTAGACCGCAGTTGTGGATGATATCGGTAGCCTTGCTCGACCAAGGCGAGAGTGTCCCTTTACGCGGAACGACCAGCCTATGAACAGACAGCGGAGTAGATTGTGGCGGCTCACTGGTGTCGAGCGCGTTCTCGCCGTACTGCAGCAGCGATCCAAGTGTGCCGGACTCATGCTCTGTGAGGGGCGAGGATTCGACCAAGTGAAGGAAACGTGCATCGATCGCGAGAACGGAGGGCACTGCAGCTTGGAGGGTGACGAGAAGTCGTGAGGTTTTGAATTCCGATAGAGCTGCCGCTCCAAACAACGCCTGCATCGTATGTGTCCTTGTGACGAGACTCTGAATTTGAAGCGCGCCATGATAGCCGAAATGGCATCAAATTGCGCTCAATTTGATGCCAAAAGACGCCGAGGCGAGGGGTGTGTAAAGGAATGGGGAGCAAGAAAGTGCTGAGCGTACAACTGAAAGTGCAAGCTAATTAAACCCTAGAAGCGGCTGGATTCTGGCCTTTTCGGGAGGTAGAACAGCTACTCCCGCTGAGTCTTCGACCCAGAAATCAACGGCTGCAAGCGTTGTTATGTCTTGGCGGTCGCCCTGAAACGTAGGCTCCGCGCGCACCGTGTAGATCTCTCCCGGCTGAGCGGTAAATCGAAGGACGCGACTTACCTCTGTCTGAGCGGCTGCGTAGTCAACAAGCGCGGGGCCGAGACCGCGTTGGCTGCCATGATCCCATGAATAGTAGACTTCTATCTCGCGATAACCCGGCACTACCTCCACCGCGGCGATCTGCTCTCGAGAATTAAGCTGCATATCATCAACCCGCAAAAACCTGACGACATCGACGTAGCGGTTCATCAGATCGTTTCGGACTAACTGCCCTCCGCGGATAACCGATACTTGCATCTGCGAATTTACCTCGCCAACGTAGGCTTTAAACGCTTGCGCATTGGTGACACAGCCACCAAGTAGCGCTCCGAGGGCGAGAATCAGTGCCAGCTTTTTAGTCGCCCGAACCACACTCACTGCACCGAGCATGCTCTGCGTTGCTTTGCGATCTTGTAAATTCATGGTTCGCGCTCAGTAAAGACGGGACGTAGTCGCACTGGTGTATTGATACCGAACCGCAAAGTACAATTTTACGCGCTGCGAGGCAAGCATTCATGGGGCTTACCAATCTAAATCAGCG
>LICD01000024.1 GCA_001438145.1 OM182 bacterium BACL3 MAG-120619-bin3
AAGCGCAGTTCGCTTATCTTCGCTTCTAATTCCGCAATGGGTTGCTCGAAATCTAAGTAATTGGGATCCATATCCTGTTCGACTCACTCTTTATGATCAGTAGTCTACGACTACGTTCCTACGCCCGTATTCGCTTCGAAGGCGTTGAACTAATTCATTTGATGGCGCTACTCGCCATTCATTGGACAGCATTATACACCCCTTCGAGGCCTCACGCTGATAACTGATCGCAATACCACAGCCCAAACTTCCGTCTTCGCTATCGCCAAGATTAGGGGCTGCCGCTGCACTGCCAAATGGAGGCGACTGCACCGAATTGGAAGGCTTAAGACGATGTGACTCCAGCATCTCGGCAAGACGCTCGCTAAAGCCCACAGCTAGCGCATCGCTGCGCAGGCTTAGCGTGATGCTGCGTGCGCGTCGCTGACGCGCCTGCTCGAGCGTCATAACCTCTTTGCCACGCCCCTGCATGCCCCCACTGTAGTCATCCATGCTCACCGTGCAGTCGACAATGAGTATTTGGTCTTTCTGCAAGATGTCGCGGAAGCGCTCATATTCCTTAGCAAAGAGGCGGATTTCAAAGCGCGCGCTGCGATCATCTAAGGTCAGAAAGGCAATCGTGTCGCCCGCCTTATTGCGCATAGTCCTAATATCTATGAGCAGGCCAGCGACAGGCTGCGGTGCACGCTCAGGCCGAAGGCTGGAGAGCCTGTCTCGCGAGAGGTGTGAAAGCTCACCTAAATATTCATCGATCGGGTGACCCGACAAATAGAGACCCAAGGTCTCTTTCTCAGCTTTCAATCTTTCCTGCTCAGCCCACGGCTTAATCTTTTTAGTTTCGAATGATACATCGCTGGTTGCCGTGCCTTCTGGAGCAATCTCGCCAAACATGTCAGCAACGCCTGACTCCGCATTTTTGTTCGCCTGATCCGCCGCCTTCATAGCCTGTGGCAAGAGCTCAGAAAGTTTCGCGCGCACGAAATCTGGCACGCCTTCAACTAAGCTATCTAATGCCCCAGCTTTGACCATCGCCTCTAAGGTTCGTCGATTTAATTGTTGAGAATCGACACGCTGGCAAAGCTCGAGCATGCTTGCAAAGGGTCCGTTCTTACGCGCTTCAAGAATGCCCCCAACAGGCCCCTCGCCTAGTCCTTTGATGGCACCTAGGCCATACACAATTTCATCCGCTTGATTCACCGTAAAATTGAACTGCCCCTTATTTATGTCAGGCGGCACAATCTTCAGCCCCATCGCACGGCATTCATCGATAAGTGTCACCACCTTATCGGTGTTCTGCATATCAGCAGACAACACCGCCGCCATAAAATAAGAAGGGTAATGAGTTTTTAACCACGCAGTCTGATAAGACACCAAGGCATAGGCAGCCGAGTGCGACTTATTAAAACCGTAGCCCGCGAATTTTTCCATCAAGTCAAAAATGGATTCCGCAAGATCGCTTTCGATGTTTCTCTTAATCGCCCCTTCGGTAAACAAGACCCGCTGCTTAGCCATCTCGTCTGGGTTTTTCTTGCCCATAGCCTTGCGCAAAATATCGGCGCCGCCGAGCGTGTAGTTGCCGAGCACCTGCGCAATCTGCATCACCTGCTCTTGATAGAGGATGACCCCGTAAGTATTAGAGAGCACCGGCTCCAGTTCTGGGTGCGGGTATAAGACTTTGGTACGCCCGTGCTTTCTGTCGATAAAATCGTCAACCATGCCCGATTGCAAAGGTCCGGGACGAAATAGTGCAACCAGCGCGATTATGTCTTCAAAACAATTAGGGACCTGTTTCTTAATCAGCTCCTTCATGCCGCGAGATTCGAGCTGGAAAATAGCCGTTGTCTCCCCGCTCTGAAGGAGCTTATAGACGCGTTCATCATTCAACTCGAGATGATCAATATTTAGCTCAGGAGCGCCCTCCTCGCGGCGCCCATTGATCATTTTTACGGCCCAATCGATTATCGTCAGCGTTCGCAGCCCCAAGAAGTCGAACTTCACAAGCCCTGCGGTTTCAACGTCGTTTTTATCGAACTGTGTAACCAGCCCTTGCCCTGCCTCGTCGGTATAAAGCGGCGTGAAATCAGTCAGTTTAGTCGGCGCGATTACCACGCCACCCGCATGCTTGCCTACATTGCGAGTGATGCCTTCGAGCTTAAAGGCCATTTCAATAATTTCTTGCGCCTCTTCATCCGAATCAACGAAAACACCTAACTCAGGCTCTTCCTCAAACGCTTTGGTTAGCGTCATACCTGGCTCGAAAGGAATAAGCTTACTAAGCTTATCTGCGAGCGCATAAGGCTTGCCTTGAACCCGCGCGACATCCCGCACAACCGCTTTCGCCGCCAGCGTACCGAAGGTAATAATCTGCGAAACGGCTTCTTTTCCGTACAATTCTGCGACATGCTGAATCACGCGATCGCGCCCTTCCATACAGAAATCAACGTCGAAGTCGGGCATCGAAACCCGTTCTGGGTTTAGGAAACGCTCGAAAAGAAGATCGTATTTAAGCGGATCTAGGTCGGTAATTTTAAGCGCATAGGCGACAATGGAACCGGCACCGGAGCCACGACCTGGCCCGACGGGAATACCGTTGTCTTTCGACCATTGGATAAACTCCATCACGATTAAAAAATAGCCCGCGAAGCCCATCTGATTAATAATTTTCAGCTCGAACTCTAGTCGTTCCCAATAGAGCGCAATTCCCTCCCGCGCCGCATAGTCCTCACCGTATAAATTAGCCAGCCTAACCTTCAAACCATCGGCGCTAATCTGGGAGAAAAAATCCTCCATTGTTAGCCCGTCTGGAACCGGGTAATTGGGTAGGCGCGGCGTGCCGAGGTCTAGTGACAAACTGCAGCGTTTCGCGATTTCTAAGCTATTTTCCAGCGCCGAAGGTATGTCTTCGAATAGCGCAAGCATTTCTGCCGAATCTTTCAAGTACTGTTGGTCGGTGTACTCGCGCGACCGACGCGGATCGTCAAGTGTGCGCCGGTCGTTGATACAGACTCTTACCTCGTGCGCTTCGAAGTCATCTTGTTTGATAAATCGAACGTCGTTGGTTGCAACTACAGGTGTTCTCGTTTCAGCGGCAAGGTCGAGGGCTGCATCGATATAATCCTCTTCGCGATCGCGCCCTACTCGCTGTAATTCAAGATAAAAAGAGCTGGGAAAAATAGCCTCCCATCGAGCCAAGCACTCCACTGCTTTAGCATAATCACCCTCTAAGAGCGACGCGCCAATGTCACTGAATTGACCACCCGACAGCGCGATAACACCCTCGCTGTACGCTGCCAGTTGGTCAAATCGAAGACTCGCGTCGCTGCGGTTTGGGTTTTCTGTATAAATTGTTGAGATTAACCGTGAGATATTCAGATACCCCTCGCGATCTTTTGCAAGTAACAACAAGCGTGTGTCCGCGGCTCCCTCTTCGCCCTTGACCAGCACATCACAGCCACAGATCGGCTTAATCCCTTCTTTGATCGCACCACTGTAAAACTTGATCAGACCAAACATATTGGCAAGATCGGTCACCGCAATCGCGGGCATCGCTAATTCGCGTGCGCGCGCAAGCAGCGGCTTTATTCTGACGAGTCCATCGACTATGGAGAATTCGGTATGCAGTCGCAGGTGCACGAAGCCCAGCGTTGAGTCGCTAGCGAGAGGGTGTTGTTTGGGTGACTCAGGTGAATCAGACATTGAGTTAGTTTCGGCTGTTGCTAGGGCAAATCGGGCTTTTAGAATCGCGGCGGATACGACTAAAACGAGGATTGAATATACCGTGTTTGCCTACAAAAGTTTAGCCTGAATAGGCGCATCAAGAACCGGAGGAAATACTCGAACCCTGTATGAGCCTCTGAGCAACTGGCGCAAAAGTACGCCGGTGAGCTGGCGTCGGCCCTAAGCGCTCTAGCGCGGCGAAATGGGCAGCTGTAGGGTAGCCCTTGTGCTGAGCGAAGCCATACCCAGGATATTGCCGATCAAGCAGGAGTAACTCGCGGTCACGTACTACTTTGGCAACTATCGATGCTGCGGAAATGCTCGCCACTTTCGCATCGCCCTTCACCACAGCAAGGCTGGCAAAAGACCATTGGGGACAACGGTTGCCATCAACAAAAACAAAATCAGGCCTGATGGGAAGCGCGTCGACCGCGCGAGTCATGGCGAGAAGGCTTGCCTGCAAAATATTGATTTCATCAATTTCTTGTGGCGACGCGCTGCCCACGCCAACGGCGATCGCGTTGCTAAGAATGCTCTCGTAAAGCGCTTCTCTTTTTTTCTGGCTGAGCTTCTTCGAATCAGCTAGCCCTTCGATCAGATTACGATGATCTAGAATGACTGCAGCGGCGATCACATTGCCCGCAAGGGGCCCACGTCCAGCCTCGTCACATCCGGCCGCTTTGTCGGGGGCTACTCTGACACGCTCCCACGCCTCAGCCACCATTAGGACACAAGCTCCGCGATCGCGGCGGCCGCTCGCTCAGAGGCATTCAATCGAATTGAGGCGTGAATGCGATCGAAAGCTTTCAACATGCCTTCAGTCTCTTTCTCCCCTGCAAAGAATGTCATTATCTCGGAAACCAAGGCGGCTTCTGTGAGGTTGTGTTGAATGTATTCGGGCACTAAACGTGCACCGGCGAGCAGATTAGGTAACGCCACAAAAGGAATTTTTACGAGCCGGGACGCGATAAAATGCGTCACCGGCGCTAACTTGTATCCTACGACCATCGGCCGCCTTAGCAGCATCGCTTCGAGTGTCGCAGTACCCGAGGCTAAGACAACCAGATTCGCCGCCCGCATGGCAAGCTGCGAATCGTCCACAAGCCTAAAAGGCGTCCCATCAACCAAACCATAGCTACGCAACAATGCTTCGAGGCGCGCACGCGATTCGGGCCCGCTTGCAGGGATTAGAAACCTAAGTGATGGATCAATCTCTAGCGCCGCGACGGCGCTGGCAAGGAAAACGGGGCCTAAACGTGATATTTCACCGCCGCGACTACCAGGGAGTAACGCGACAACCCGATCCGCAGGCTGCAGGTCGAACAGAGTGCGAGCAAGGCTCGCCTGCTCGCTCGTATCTTCGAGCTTGTCTGCGAGCGGATGGCCGACGCAGCAAACGGGAATGGCGTGCTGATTATAGATCTCAGTTTCGAAGGGAAAAAGCGTAAGCATTAAGTCTACAGCGCGTGCTATTTTATGAATGCGCTTCTTCCGATAGGCCCACACACTAGGACTCACATAGTGAACGGTTTTCACGCCAAGGTCGTGAAGCTCGCCTTCGAGTCGCAGATTAAAATCGGGGGAATCGATGCCAATGAAAGCATCCACTTTTCGCGCAACCATAAGCTCTCGTAGCGCCTTTTTTAGGCGAAAAAGCTCAGGCAGCCTGCCTAAAGGCTCAACAAAACCCATCACTGCCAATCGGTCCATCGGCGTGATGCTCTCACAGCCCTCGCTCAGCATCTCTGGGCCGCCAACGCCGATAAAGTGTGCGTCAGGAAAGCGTGATTTGAGGCTTCGAATAAGCCCTGCACCGAGTATATCGCCGGACTTCTCGCCGGCGACAATACCGAAACACTTAGGCATAACGCCTCCCGCTTTCTTAGCGTTGTATACCTTTGGTAGACGATTCAATCGAGGCGATTAGCGCGGCAACTTCGGGGCAGCGAGCGAGCATTCCGCGAAGTTCTTCAAGCGCCTCACTCAGACTAAGGCCTCGCCGGTAGAGCACTTTAAATGCGGTACGCAAGTCTTTGATAGCCTCGTCACTAAAACCACGGCGAGAAAGGCCGACGGTGTTAATACTTCGCACAGCCGCGGGTTGTCCACTCACTAGCATGTAGGCCGGAACATCCTGTCCTACGTGAGTAACACCCCCGACCATTGCGTGAGCACCGATTTTAACGAACTGGTTAACGCCTGCGAATCCGCCAAGAATAGCCCAGTCGTCGACTTCAACATGGCCAGACAAGCCTGCATTATTAGCAAACACAGTATTATTACCCACCACGCAATCGTGGGCGATATGCACATAAGGCATCAGCAAATTATCATTGCCGATTTTCGTCAACCCACCTCCGAAGCCCGTTCCTCTGTGCAGAGTTACGCCCTCGCGAAAGACATTATTATCACCAATGTCGAGCCATGCCTCCTCGCCCTCGAACTTTTTATCCGACGGATCTTCGCCGATCGAGGAAAACTGAAAGAAACGATTATTCTTTCCGATACGAGTGTGACTTCGAATCACCACGTGTGATTCGATGACACTGCCCGCCCCGATAGAAACCGCGGGGCCAACAATACACCAAGGGCCGATGGTCACGCCGTCTTCAATTACCGCGCTCGGATCGATCCGAGAACTAGGATCAATCGACATCCACTTTCCTCTCAGCGCACATAATTGTCATGGACGCAGCTAACTCTTCGCCCACAAAAGCGGTTCCCTTAAATTTGTATATTCCACGGCGATTGGTGATCACCTCCGCTTTTAAGATTAACTGGTCTCCAGGCACGACTGGGCGCCTAAGTCGCAAATCATCTGCGCCAACGAAATAATACAGAAAACCGTCTTTGGGCTTTTTTTCCTGCGTTTTAAATCCAAGAATGCCCGCAGCCTGAGCGATAGCCTCGATAATCAGTACGCCAGGCATAATGGGGTTATCAGGGAAATGGCCTTCGAAGAAAGGCTCATTATTCGTCACATTCTTATAGGCTACGATCGATTTACCTAGCTCCATCTCCAACACCCTGTCCACCAGCAGGAAAGGGTAGCGTTGAGGCAGGTATTCCTTTATCTCGTTAATGTCTAGAAGCATCTTAGTCTCAATTGTAGTGTCGTCATTTACTTGCGATTAGGAGTCGGCCTTGCTCTCGAGATTCTTGAGCCGCTTGGCAATACTGTCCAATTGTTGAAAACGAAGCGCGTTGCGCTTCCATTCGGGCGTGGGCGACGCCAGAGTGCCTGAGGAAATCATTCCCGCCTCTGTGACCGATTTACTAAGCAGCGCCATAGCACTTACTTGCACGCGGTCGGCGACGGTAATATGACCCACTGCACCCGATCCGCCACCAAAAATGCAGTATTCGCCGACCGTGACACTGCCAGCTAGCGCAGCACAACCACAGATAATCGTATGCTTACCGATGACGCAGTTATGACCAATCTGTACTTGATTGTCGATCTTTACGCCATCGCCAATAATGGTGTCTAACATCGCGCCGCGGTCTATCGTCGACGCCGCGCCGATTTCGACATCATTACCGATACGCACGCCGCCTAGCTGCGCTATTTTAACACTACGCTCGCCGTCAAACGCGAAACCGAAGCCGTCTGCACCAATGACACTCGTTGAGTGAATGATCACTCGATCGCCGAGGGTGACGTCGTGATAAAGCACAACATTCGGGTGGATACGCACACTCTCACCAAGTTGACAGTCACGTCCAATAAAAGCGCCAGCCCCAATCCTCGAGCCCGCACCGATCGTTGCTCCCTCACCAATCACCACATTCGCCTCGATGCTCACATCCTCGGCAAGCGTCGCCGACGCAGCGATACTGGCGGTTGGGTGAATGCCGGCTACGACAGCGTCTTCGCGCGCGAATAGCTGCGTCGCGTAAGCAAATGTCACATAGGGGTTTTGTGCGATAAGTCGATTGCCAGAAAACGAATTGGCGGATTTTTCGGCAAGAATAACCGCGCTAGCTTGGCAGTTAGCGAGTTGGGAGGTATAGGTTGGATTGCTAAGGAAGCTCAGCTGACCTTCGCCGGCCGAGCTTAAAGGCGACAGTCCGGAGATGATGATGTCTCCATCTCCCTCCAGCTTCGCCCCAAGAAGATCAGCGATTTCGGCAAGTCTGAATTGCTTAGCTTGCGGCAAGGCCCCTCTCCTTAGGTAGAGCGATCACTGCTCAAAAAGAGTCTGCGACCCGGCTCATTCGAGCCGGGTGCAACGTCCTAGTTAGCGGCTGCGGTGTTCTGATTCAGTTTCGCTGTCACTTTAGCAGTGATATCAAGTACAGGTGCGAAATAAGGCGCGCTATCAACATTGAGAATGAGGTCATAGCCTCCCTCAGCGACAACATCAGATACAGCCTCGGCTAAAGTACCCTGCATGCTTTGCAAGAACTGCTGGTTCTTTTCCTGAAGCGCTTTCTGAACACGCTCTTGGATTAGTTGCAGCTGTACCTGCAGGTCTTGTGCGTTCGAATTCATGCGACGAATTTCGTCCTGCGTCATCACTGCCTCGTCCTGCTGAAACTTCTCGCTGAGCGCAGTAAGCTGCTCAGATAATTCCTGTGCGCGAGTCTCATCGGCATTGAACTCTTGCTCGAGTTCCTCTTGCACAATACGCGCTGCATCTGAATTAAATAGCGCCTGCAAAGCATTTAAAACACCGATTTTTGTGTCTTGTGCCATCGCAGCTTGAGATGCGGCAACCAAACACACTACGGCAATTAAGGTCTTCAATGTTTTCACTTATGTTCTCCAAATCTAACAAAACTTCGTAAAGAGAGGCTGGCCACACGCCTCTACTCAGTTGATGATTTATCGGCGCAATAGCCGACGACTAAAATTCTTTTCTCTAGAAACCTTGGCCTACCGTAAAATCGAACGTCCTTGTGTCATCGCCGTCTTTTCCGAATGGCTGGGCAAGATAGAAAGTCAAAGGGCCGAAAGGCGAAAGATAAGTAACGCTAACACCGACCGAATAACGAATCTCGGCTAGGTCGAAGTCCGAACAATTCTTCAGGAGTCGCCTTCTCTCCGAACAGCTAGACGAGAACACATTGCCCGCATCGATAAAGAAAGCAGAGCGCACCCTACTCCTGTCCTCTACGAAAGGCAGCGGGAATAAAAGCTCCAACGTCGCTGTTGCTAATATGTTACCACCAAAGCTGTCGAAATCCTCATCTAGGAAGAAGTTTTCCACCGCAAGCGCGACCTCGGGGTTGCCATTCTCGTCGAAGAGTCGGTTGCCATTAGCATCGAAAACAGGTGCGGTGCTGTAGCCGAACTCGTTACTGAGACCCGCCGCAGACCCGTCTTCTCTCTTGATGATATTACCTTCATCATCCTTGAGCAGACTGATGCCCCGTTGTGTCAGATACCTAGCGCCAGGCGTACTCTCAGGGCCTAAGCTATTCTCTTCGAATCCACGCAAGACACCAGCCGCGCTAAGACCACCTGCAAAGAAGTTATTAAAGAACGGAAGCTCATCAGTATCGCCATAACCGATACCGTAACCGAGGTTGGTTCGCAACGAGACGACCCACTCTCTGTTCTGTGAGACCGGCCAATAGAACTGTCCATTATAATTTATTCGAGCATATTCGAGATCAGACCCAGGCAGCGTGACTTCAATCCCGAGGCTATGGAGAAAGCCCGCGTTCGGGAGTTGACCGCGATTGAGGGTGTTGCGGAAATAGTTGCCTGTGATCGTAAAGTTATCGAACTCATCACCAAATTTGTCGACAAACCCTTGCTCATTCGGACTACGCAACTGCTGCGGTGTTAGGTCTGCCACATTGCCTAGCACTGAGTCGACGACGGGGCCGTCGAAGGCATTGCCGTTCGCTGGCGTGATGATGTATTTATCGACGCCCTCGAACAGTATCGGGCTTGCCATAATTTCTTGCACAGAGCCCATACCTGCGCTCAATTCAGTGTGCGTAAAACCAAGGTCAAAGCCAAGCATTTCAATTTCGCTCAGCGGATAGCTAAAGCTTGCAGAACCCCCATAGGAGCTCGTATTAAATGCCGAGACGTTAAACGGAGATTCCATTTTTTGCGCAAACATATTGAATCCACGACTCACGCCATCGGGGGTAAAATACGGATCGACATACTGGAAATTTAGCCCTTGCTGGAAACGGCTTCTGTTCACACCGACTCCGATGGTTCGGCCCGTTCCGAGGAAATTTTGCGCCTGGAGGCTAGAGCTTATAAAGAAGTTACCGCCGCCGCCAGTACCTACTTGAAAACTTACAGCACCGAAATTTTGTTCGATTACGTCATAGTTCACATCAATCTGATCTTCGATCCCTGCTACTTCTGCAGTGTCGACCTCAACCGATTCGAAATAACCAAGACGCTCCAATCTAACCTTAGACTGCTCTATCTGCAGACTTGAGGCAGGCGCACTTTCGAGCTGCCTCATCTCGCGCCTTAACACGTCGTCCGCGGTCGATACGTTGCCAGCAAAGCTAATGCGGTTGACGTAAGTTCGATTGCCCGGTTCGATAAAGAACGTCACGTCGACCGTTTGTTCATCATCATTAACCTCGGGCACGCCGGTCGCCTCGGCGAACGCATAGCCGAGATTGCCGAGAAACTGAACCATGATTTCTTCAGTCCCAGTAACTAAGCCTTGCGAATAGATTTGGCCCGAGCGTACAAAAAGTGCCGCTCGCAGCAAGTCCTCGGCGTCGACTAAGTCGCCTGCAAGCTCGACATTACGGATCGCATACTGTTTGCCCTCAGAGATATTGATCGTAATGTAAACTTCTTGCCTGTCTGGCGTAATTGCAATGGGCGTAGAATCAATGCTGAACTCGACATAGCCGTTGTCGAGATAAAAAGATTCGAGACGCTCGAGGTCCCCAGACAACTGCTCGCGAGAGTATCTGTCGCGACGACTCATAATTAGATAGAACGGTTTTGTGCCGAGTTCGAAAAGCTGCAAGAGGTCTTCTTCAGCGTAAGAATCGTTGCCTACGATATTAATGTGACGGATGCGAGACTCTTCGCCCTCATTGATATCTAGTTTAATGCTAACTCGGTTTCGCGGCAGCTCTTCAACTTCAATTTCTACAGCCGCACCATAGCGACCGCGCGAAGAATAGACGTCTTGTATTCCTTGCCGGATGACCTCTAGCGCGGCCCGTGTAAATATCTGTCCTTCGGCAATATCTGCCGATCCCATGTTTTCAATTATGTCCTCTGTCTTGAGAACACTATTACCTTCGATAGTAATCTCGGCAACCGATGGCCGCTCCAACACGGTGACAACAAGAATATTCCCCTCGCGCGACACTTCGATTTCATCGAAGTATTCAGAACGCGAAAGTTCGCGAATTATTTGAGCTGAGGTCAGCGCATTAACCTCATCTCCAATACCAACAGGCAGCAGGTTATAGATTATTCCGGGCGAAATACGCTGGTAGCCGTCGACGATGATGTCGGCGACTATAAAATTTTGCGCGTGGAGCGGGCTAGCAAAGCCAAAGGCCAGCAGGAAACAACAGAGCAGTTTCTTCATTCGTAATGCTTTCTCGGGTTATTCATTTGAGGAGCGCATACACGCTCCCGCACGCCACAACTTCTTTTGCAGCCGTGTAGTCTTTGTCTGAACCGTTTGAACTCAACCTCAGGCGTGAAGTTGCGCCTTTTAGAGCAAACGGGTTACATCGTTATAAACGGCCAACACCATGATGCCCGAGATCAGTAATAGTCCAATTTGCAATCCGAAAGCCTGCACCTTCTCCGGCACGGGTCGTCGCGTGACGATCTCGATCAGATTGTACAAAATATGCCCCCCATCCAAGATAGGGATTGGCATTAAGTTCATGACGCCAAGCGAGATGCTGAGAAGCGCCAAGAAACCAAGATAGACATTCAGGCCATAGGACGCGGTCTCTCCCGCGACTTGAGCGATAGTAATAGGTCCATTAATATTCTTAACCGATATCAACCCGACGATCATTTTCTTGATCGAGGCTAGCACAAAAACCGATTTTTCATAGGTTTCGGTGATGGCAGGCATAATCGCCGACGCAGCATTGTACTTTACTTCGCGCCGCATCTCCCGCGGAACGAGCGCATCGTAGTCTACTTGCTGCACATAAGCGCCGATAATGCCGATTTTGCTGCCATCGGGAAGTTCGGTTAGCGCGGGAGTGAGGCTTAACTCTATTAGTTGGTCTCCCCGTTCGACCGCGACAATGAGCGCTAGTTCCGGACTGGCGCGGATTATTTCGACCCATTGACTCCAGCCATCAACCCTCTGGCCAGCAACGCTCACTATGCGGTCGCCGGCTAACAGGCCGGCTTGGTCTCCCGCTTGCCCCTCAACTAATTTATCGATAACCGCAGGGATGTCTATTTGCGTTATGCCCAAGGCCTTGAGTGGACGGGGCTCAGTCGAATCCGCCATAAATCCCAAAATGGGCACGCTGACGTCTCGTGCAGCAGAAGACTCCGCACCTTTTACCGAAAAAGTAACGCTACCACTCTCGCCCATACGGCCAATCAACTGCAGAGCAACTTGTTGCCAGATAAGCGTCGGCTCACCATCGACCGCGAGAATTTCATCTCCTGACTCAAGCCCTGCGCGCTCGGCAACAGAGCCTTCAACCACCGAGCTTATAATCGGTGCAACGCCCGATGTGCCGTAAGCGATATTGATAATCCAAAAAATGACTATTGCGAGCAGAAAATTAGCCGCGGGGCCAGCAGCAGAGATAGCCATCCGCTGCCAGACGCTTTTTGCCGCGAAAGACTTCGAGCGATCCTCTGCGGGCACAGCCTCAGCGTCTGGCACCGAAGTGTCTTCTTGCCCGAGCATGCGCACATACCCACCGAGCGGAATGGGTGCGATAACGTATTCGACCCCGTCTTTCCCTACCCATGTTTTGACGGCCTTACCAAAGCCAATAGAGAATTTGAGGACTTTAACGCCACAGCGCCTTGCCACCCAAAAATGGCCGAATTCGTGAACGGTCACGAGTATTCCAAGCGTGACTAAAAGGGCCAGCACGCTGGTGGTGATTTCGATGATATTCTCAATCATTACAGCCTCTTCTGACGCTGGCGCCAGTAGCGATAAGTTAAATTAACTATTATTAATCAGGGTATTAGCAAGTGCCCGAGCGCGTGAATCCGCGTCATAGATGATATCGAGACTAGAGGCAGATTCACAAGGTATTTGTGCCATGATGTCGGCGTTGACCGCCGCGATGCGACTAAAGCTAAGGCGTCCCGCTAAGAACGCTTCGACGGCCTCTTCGTTGGCCGCATTCAATAACGCCGGCGCAGTGCCTCGGACTCGCGCGGCCTCCATGCCTAATTCGAGGCAGCGAAACCGTGCGAGGTCAGGTTCGCGAAATTCCAATGATTGCCCTGCGGCAAGATCGAGCCTTGGTGCTTCGGTTGTGATCCGCTGCGGCCAAGCAATACAGTGTGCGATAGGCACCCGCATGTCTGGACTCGCCATTTGCGCGAGCACAGACCCATCGCTGTAATGGACCATCGAATGGATAACCGACTGCGGATGGATGATGACCTCAACCTGATCAGCCGCGAGGCCGAACAGGAAGCACGCCTCAATAAACTCCAACCCCTTATTCATCATGGTCGCCGAATCAACAGAGATCTTACTTCCCATAGACCACACAGGATGTGCGCAGGCTTGCGCCGGTGTTATGGAAGCAAACTGATCTAACGGCGTGTCGAGAAACGGGCCACCGGACGCCGTGAGGACGATTTTTTCGACAAACGAAAACTGCGAAGCACTAATTCCGTCTTTAACCGTCGGCAAACACTGGAAAATCGCGTTGTGTTCGCTGTCGATAGGTAGCAGAGTGGAACCGTTATGCCGCGCCGCATCCATAAGGATGTCGCCTGTCATAACAAGGGCCTCTTTGTTGGCGAGAAGCAGTCGTTTCCCGGCCTTTGCTGCGGCTAACGTTGCTGCAAGCCCTGCCGCACCGACAATCGCCGCCATAACCATGTCGACTTCCGCATCCGCAGCAACCTGATCGAGCGCCTCCGGACCAACCAACAACTCTGTGTTACACCCTGCTGCGCGGAGCGCTTTAGCGAGCTGATCTGCTCCCGCTGAATCGACCAAGACTGCGTAGCGCGGGTTAAATTCGAGACACTGCGCCAATAGCCTTGCCGCATTGGTATTAGCGGTGAGCGCAAAAATAGAGAGGTTTTCTATTTTACGAGCGACGGCAAGCGTGCTCTCGCCGATCGAACCGGTTGAGCCAAGCAGCGTAAGCGACGCGTCACTAGCCAGGGTATTAAGCTCCACGCTAAACGCCTCCAAGCAGAAGAATAAGCACGGCCACGCAGATCGGCGTCGCCGCCATAAGTCCATCGATTCGATCGAGCAAACCGCCATGGCCAGGCAGAATAGACCCGCTGTCTTTTAGCTCCCGATTGCGCTTCAACATGCTCTCAGCGAGATCGCCAACAACACTAAAAAAGGCAACGATCAAGGCAAGCGCGGCAAAAATGGCATAGTCGATAGCCGCGAATGCTTGGACGTATTTGTCGAGCAAAAGCGCAAAAGCCAAAGACACGATTAGATTAAGGGCGACCCCGCCCCAGACCCCTTCCCAGGTTTTATTGGGGCTTAAAGCAGGTGCCAGCTTACGTTTGCCAAACAGTTTTCCCGTAAAAAAAGCACCGACGTCGACGGCTGCGACCATAATAATGAGCATGATCACAAGCGCACCGCTAGGCAACAATGCTTTCAGAGTCACCAAGCCTACCCACGTGCCGAGAAGCGAGAGCATGCCCATCACAGAGATTCGGGATTTGTCATTCCATGCCTCAGTTGACTCTGGAAAGGACACGATCGCACCAAACATAAGCGCCCAAAATAGCGCGCCAAGTAATGAAAAGCCGAGGGCGAAGCTCGCGTCATAACCGTTATTTCCAGCCAGACCGAGTGCAAACCACAGCAAGGCGATAGACAGCGCTAGCGTTCCAACAAAGGCTAGCCGAGACTTTGATCCCAGAGACGCAAAGGCAGCCCATTCCCACGCGCCAATTAAGACTAATGCGCCTGTGACAGCCGCAAACGCCTCTAGGCCTAAACTAGTTGTCATCGCGATTAGGCCGACCAACAAAACAATTGCAGTGGCAATGCGCTGTCTAAGCATCGGCGAGCACCTCAGTATTTTCTTGCTGCCCAACGCTGTCGTGTGCAAAGGCGTTCTGCCCACCGAAGCGCCGCTGCCTACTCGCGTAATCATCGATAGCCAGCTGAAGTTCAGCCTCGTTGAAGTCGGGCCAATAGGTGTCGCAGAAATAGAGTTCGGTATAGGCCAATTGCCAGAGCAGGAAATTACTCAGTCGACGCTCTCCCCCGGTCCTTATGCAAAGGTCGGGGTCTGGTGCCTCTGCTAGGCTTGTATACTGGTGCAAGTTTGCTGCAGTAATTGCGCCTGCGATGTCTGATTCTGCGGGAAGCTCAGCAACGAGCTGAGAGACTGCTTGCGCGATATCCCAGCGCCCGCCGTAATCCACAGCTACAAAAACTGTCGTCTTCAGATTGGCTTCGGTTCGCTTTTCGACTTCGAGCATGCCTTTCTGCAATGCCTTCGAGAAGCTCGAACGGTTACCAATAAAACGGATTCGCACGCCCATGGCATGGAGCTGGGTAATCTCATCGCGACGCAGAACCGTCAGGAATAGCGCCATGAGGGCGCGCACTTCAGTCTGTGGACGAAGCCAGTTCTCGCTACTAAACGCGAACAAAGTCAGGTAGGGGATGTTGCGGTCGACACAGGCAGCGACAATTTTTCGCGCTACCTCAGCACCACGGCTGTGACCATCTTGCGGCTTTAGCTGCCGCGCTTTCGCCCAGCGATTATTGCCATCCATTATGATGGCGACATGCCGTGGTAAATCGCCGGTGACTTGAGAGGCTGCTGTGGTCATGGTGTAGTCGTTAAGCTAAAGCGGGTTATACGGTTGGACAACAGTATACCCACTTTAGCTCCCAGCCGAGCAGTTTGACCTTGAAATTGCACGACGCTTATCAAATCGATAGCAGGTCGGCTTCTTTCACTTGATACGCAGCTTCTATCGCCGCGATCGTCTTATCCGTTAACTTTTGCACTAAGTCTTCGGCACGGCGTTGTTCATCTTCGCTGATCTCTTTTTCTTTCTCGAGGTCTTTGAAATCCGAATTGGCATCGCGGCGGATATTACGCACGGCGATGCGAGCATTCTCCGCTTCGCTTTTGGCTTGTTTGGTGTATTCGCGCCGCGTCTCTTCGGTGAGAGCGGGCATAGGAACACGAATTGTGTCGCCATTGTTCGAAGGATTAAGCCCGAGGTCAGACTTCATGATCGCTCGCTCAATATCCGCGATAATTGGTTTTTCCCAAGGCGAAACGATAAGCGTCCGTCCTTCTTCGACATTAACATTTGCCAGCTGATTCAGCGGGGTGTCAGAACCGTAATAGGAAACCATCACCGAATCTAGGATGCTGGGATGTGCGCGCCCTGTTCTAATTCTTTTGAAAGCCTCGTCTAATGCCGCCAGGCTTTTCTGCATGCGTTCTTCTGCGTCTGCAGTAATTTCATCGATCATAATTTTTTCCGTTAATTGCCTGCTTTTATGATTCTGAAGTCTAGTTGATCAACGTGCCGTCTGCATCACCTAACACGTTAGCCAGCAAGGCGCCGGGACGATTCATATTAAACACTTTGATCGGCACACCGTGATCCCGACTTAACAGGATAGCAGTCATGTCCATCACGGCGAGCTTTTTATCAATCACATCATCAAACGTCAGGTGATCAAATTTGATCGCTGAGGGATCTTTTTCGGGATCGGCTGAATAGACACCATCGACCTTTGTCGCCTTGAGAATAAGGTCCGCGTCTATCTCTATACCCCGCAGGCAGGCTGCCGAATCGGTGGTAAAGAATGGATTGCCTGTGCCAGCAGAGAATATCACTACATCCGACGCGTTGAGGTGTCTAATTGCCGTTCGACGATCGTAATGCTCAACTACGCCGCTCATTGGGATAGCAGACATGACGCGTGTCGGGATACTCGCCCTCTCGAGCGCATCGCGCATTGCCAACGCGTTCATTACAGTGGCCAGCATACCCATGTGATCGCCGGTTACCCGCTCCATTCCCGCCGAGTGCAGCGCCGCCCCTCGAAAGAGGTTGCCGCCACCGATCACCATACCGATCTGAACGCCCAAACCGACTAGCTGCCCTACCTCGACAGCCATTCGGTCTAACACTTTAGGATCGATGCCGAAATCGGCATCGCCTGTTAGCGCCTCGCCACTTAGCTTCAGAAGGATACGGTTATACTTTCGTTCGTGCTTCGGCATGACGTGCTCCTAAAGTGATGGTGAGTTTAGTCTACGAGTTTGAGCCTGCGATCTGTGCCGCAACTTCAGCAGCAAAGTCGACTTCTTCTTTCTCGATACCTTCGCCAACCTCATAACGAACAAAGTCGACAACATCAGCGCCAGCTGCTTTTAACAGATCCGAAATAGTCGAGTCGGGGTCTTTAACGAACTGCTGTTCGAGCAAGCTGATTTCAGCGACGAATTTCTTCAAGCGGCCGCTAATCATCTTCTCAATGATCTCTTCGGGCTTGCCGCTCTCGCGGGCCTGAGCCGAATAGATTTCAGACTCTTTCGCGAGTGTTTCCTCTGGCACGTCTTCTGCCCGAACAACCATTGGGTTTACTGCCGCAATGTGCATTGCAATGTCTTTTGCCAACGACTCATCGCCACCGCGAAGAGAGATTAGAACGGCAATGCGATTGTTACTGTGCACATAGCTCTCAACAATTCCCTCGTTCGCATCGGCAAACTGAAGACGCGCAACGCGGCGGATGTTGATGTTCTCGCCAATTTTCTGCACGAGTTTCTCGCGCTGATCTTCGAGGCCAGAAGCTAGGATCGCAGGGACATCGGCGTCTTTATTGGCGAAAGCAGCTTCAACAGCGCCGTTTGCAAATGAAAGGAAACTCTCGTCGCGTGCGACGAAATCGGTCTCACTGTTCACTTCGAGAATGACGCCGTAGTTGCCGTCCGAAGCAACTTTAGTGATCACGATGCCGTCAGCAGCGACGCGGCTCGCTTTTTTAGCCGCTTTCATACCACTCGCCTTGCGTAGGTCGTCGATCGCTTTTTCGATATCGCCTTCGGCCTCTGAAAGCGCCTTCTTACAATCCATCATGCCAAGACCGGTGCGCTCGCGCAGATCTTTTACCATTGCAGCAGTTATATTAGCCATGAGCTTTGCCTCTATTGTATTTGGTGCGAGCCAGCAATCCGCTGGGCTCTAAAGGATTTGTCGAGGGTCATACGCCAGCCGATATAGCCATGAATGCCCTTGAATTTTTACAGCGATCGGAAGCGACCGCCTTATAAAAAGGGGGCGATTCGCCCCCTTTCTTCGCTAACTTAGATCAGAACAGCTTTGTAAGGCC
>LICD01000025.1 GCA_001438145.1 OM182 bacterium BACL3 MAG-120619-bin3
TCTTGCTTCTCAGGTTTTTTGATAGCCACCCAAGCCAGGGCAACTACTAAGACTACATTTTTAGAATCCTCACATATTGCGAGAGATCAATAGGGCAGCATACTACATAATGCCAAACCCTGAGTATCAAATTCCGAGATTGTCCAAGAAGGCACCCCCAATTCATTGAATTATAAAGATAAAATAGTTGCATCAGTCTCCAATTTGAGAATCAATTTTTCTGCTTCGTTGACGGACCAATTGTTGTAGCTCGTTAGAACTCGACCCCTTTGCGGCGCCCTGAAAGGCGGGCGTCCAAATTGCTAAGCAATTAGTGAGCCTTTCATTGTTGTTTTAAGTCCGGGAAGGTCCTATTGGCACTGCGTAGAGCTTAAAAACCACAAGCATCTAACGATGCAAACACGAGATATGGAATAACGACTTGGTGGATTAAATATTAAGGAATTTCAGGTAGATGATGCACATTGGGAAGATTTCCCAACTCGTCCAGTATATTTGAAAATCGGGACAGATCGCTTTGGTTGATAATCGGGGCAGTTGGCCAATTCAACTCACAATTACTTAATGGGAAAATCTTCTTCAATTTCTTAAACTGGAAAATGTCTTTGGGCTTGATGCCTTCCAACCGAATAGCTATCACCAATATAAATATTGGGCCACACAACATCGCTATAGTTTGCGTGTTCCGTTGCAATCCATTGAGAGGCGGTGTGGGTCCATTCGGAGAAAGAGCCATGGTATGCGACCTTCTTAACCATGCGGTATTCTCGGCATGGTTGTGGCTTCCGATATAGATTTCAAAATAGCTAGGAATCTCCAGTTCAGATTGAAATACAATCCTGTCTGATATTGGAGTTACAAATATCTCAGGCTCCGCATGTTCTCCAGTGATAGCCTTCATAGCAATCCACTGAGCGAGTGTTTCTAGTTCACTCGCTGTCAGCAATACTGAATTCTCAGTTAAGATGTTAACAAGGATAGGCTTGGTTTTAGACTCCAGTCTACTCATCCATCCGCTGTTACAAATTTTGCAGACAACTCGGAGTCGAATACTAGAGAGATGGCCCTGCCTTTCGAGGGACTTGCTGCTTACTTCCTCGCCTAGCAACGAAGTAAGTTGTCCTCGTTTGTGCTTCAATTCGCCCTGTCTGGATAAATAGGGATGCATCCAGACAGGCCAAAGGTGCTCTTTGGTCTTTTTACCCGGCCTGTTGCAGAAGATACAATTCTGGGGCATCGAATTACTCTTCTCCAGCGGTTGCAACGTCGATTGCTTCCAAAACGAACCTTACATCAGTTGCCACAATTATCCTGGCTGTCGCCCTATGCTCAATGGCGACTCCTACAACCGGGAAGACTCTTGATTCTTCGTTATCATCATAGCTCACGATCACAGGCGCTCCGCTCATGCCCTGCGGCTTAGGGAAATGCATGTGTCTGCCGGACTGGGTGTCAAAAGCGTTTTTGACGTCGAGTTTTAGCAATATATGAGTCTCCTCAGGCAGTGCATGCTTTCGGTATTCTTCAGGTTCTGCTGAGTCGGTAGTCAATGCGTAAGGCGCCACCGATACAAATGGAGCGGTTCTGCTCACTTTGGACTTAGTTGATGGATAACCGATCATCAAATACTGACTACCCTCTCTAGGTACATATCTGGGTTTGAGATAAGAAATGTCCATAGCAAATTTATCTACTTCCTGATATGGAGGGAAAGGGCCGTCCAAGAGCCGTAACACTCCCACATCAATTGAGTCTTGAGTTCGATCCGGAGTTACTTTCGACCGAACCAGCTTCCCGCTAAGGTGTTTTTTTAGGCTGGGACTACAATAAAAATACATCCCATGTGTTAGAGCGTCATCTAGAACGTGAGCTGCTGAAACTAGGAAAAACCCGTGCTCTGAATGCACTATGAATCCCGTGCCGATCTGAGTTGGAACGTCCTCATAATCAACATAAAGCGGTATAGAAAATTTGATCAACAAGTCGACAATTTGGTCATCTAAACTCTTGACGGTGTTTTTGGCCTCCAATGGCACTCCTCAGTTTGAGCTGTTGCTAAGAACTTCTGACAATGATTTAGAGATTCTCAGCTCAATCAAATAGAGTCAACGGTCAATTTTTGGCTATTCAAGTGCCTGAAACTCGCTATTTAGTCTGCTCATCATTTTTTTGAGTTCATCTGGAGTAGAGCGCCTCTGGTCATCTAGGTTTCTTATAATGTCTGCCTGTCGAGAACCCGATACCTCTCCATAGCTGCTGAATGTCGTCAAAACCTGCTCATGCCCAAGGTTTTGGCTCCATGCTTTGAAGTCCTCGGGGGTTCTGCACTTTCTCTCTCCCAATTTGACCAAGGTATCGCGAAAGCTATGCGGCCTATAGTAGGGCAATCCGACGTCCTCAAAGGACTTTCTAAAAATGCGTCTTATAGGATCTGCATTCTTCCAATTCTCTCTTTTCAGCCCTATAGCTTGGAATTCCCCGTCCTTGCTCAGTCCCATTCTTGTTGATGGGAAAAGCGGATCATCGTCTCCCCAAAGCAATTCTTTTCGCAAGTACTCGACCCATTCATCGAAAATGGCTCTAGATTGACCTCCCACTTGAAAGAAATAGGTATCAAAAGTCTTGCTGAATTTGGTCCTTACTTCTCGGGCGTCTTGATGTATACATCCAGTATCTAGATCCACGTGCTTCAGTCTTAGAGAAGCCGTGGCGCTATCTCTGGCACCGGTGAGGATAGTAAATGCCACTAGAGCCTTGTCGCGTTTCTCAATGGCTGACCCTGAAGGCATGTTGCTTATAGCCACATTGATTTGATCTAGTGTAGGAATTCGTTTTTGCCTTCGCGCTGACGTCACCCTGACGTCCTTCTCAGATAGATTGAAATACTCGGCATCGGGATAACTGACTGTGGATTTGAAGCCTGGTTGCATACTGAGCCACTGAAAGAATGCCTTCAGATTCCTCAGAGTTCGGTGCAAAGTCGTTTTGCTTAGAGGTTTGCCAGTTCGCGCATTCAATCGTTTAGAGAGATCTCTCTTGAAAGAGATGGCCTGTTGATAGTGGAAACGTTTGAATTCCTTATAGCCATTGTATTTGTCGAATGATGCCAGAGCGTGGTCCACCGCATCTATCGATTGTTCTGATAGTCGCTGGGATTCCTTCAGGAAATTTCTGTATTTATGCTTAATTCGTTCATTATTTGGGTTGTGCTTTTTCATACATAGTCCTCACTATTCAAACTAACAATTTACGAAGGGGGAATAGAACTAATCTAATCGTTCTAATGCCTTCATATTTGTAAGGGACAATTCGCCTCGCCAGTCTGCCAGCTTGGGCATAGAAACCTTCCTGAATAACTTACAGGAGCAATTTGGACAGATGCCTTGAAGAGTTGCTCCTCCCGTGTCAGGAACGTGCAGGACAGCCTCGTTTGACTTTGGAGGTACAGATTTTCGGCACCTCATGCAATAGATCTGTCCAACTTTGCAGGGGTGTTTGTTCTTGCGTTTCCGCTCTTCCAGATACCTTCTTAGCTCGCTTCCGAGAATTAGTTTGGGATGTCCTTCCCCGCAGTGAGACAGGCCCTGTTTGAGCCAGTTGCGGACGGTGTTCCTGTGAATATCGTAAAGATCAGCTACTTCTTCCACCGTATAGCTGCGATTGATTTTCGCCGACCTCGGATTGTGATTTGCCATTCACAATTCCTAATTGCGGCTGGATTCAATTCTTTGATTCAGCCACTCCTGGATTTCAAGGTCAATCCAACCAACGGCTCGAGCGCCGAGAGAGACAGGTTTGGGAAACGTGCCTTCCGAAATGCGAAGATAAATTGTTGATCTTGAAAGGCCCGTGCGGGCTTTGACTTGGGGTAAGCGTAGGATTGTGGTCTGCATTGAACACTCCAGTTGTACTTAGGTAGTTAATGGAATGTTTCGCATTAAAAAGCAGCAACGTATCTTGCCGTCAACCTTGCCAAGTAAGAATTTATATTTAATTGAATTATCGAAAGTTATTCAGAGGATGGGATAGAACGGCAAGGGTAACGGCAAGGGTAAGATTGGGATTAATCCGAGGCTCGATCGAGAATCTGACTTAGGGCTTGTCTTGTAATACCCTCTCGTTTAGCAGTTCTGGTGAGGGCGCCTCTTTTTTTTATTGATTCCTCTTTGTTGAACCATAGATGAAGTCGGGATTTACGTTCTGCCGGGGTTTCCTTTTCAGGTTGATCAGGTTCTTCTTTCGGGGTTAACACTATATTTCCAGCTTGCTGGATTTTCTCTATCTCTGATAGGGAAAATAGACCAGATTCCAGCTCTGGCAAATCACTGCCTTCAATCGTGGAAGCCTTGGTAGCTCCTTTAATCGGGTGTAGATCAGTCAATTTACCAGATCTGACAAGAGTTTCTATTGTTGCCTTTGGGTTTTCTCGATCACTCTGTTGCCATAGCTCAATCAGTGCTTTGCCAGTAATAAATCTCTCATTGGGTTGAAAAGCCTGAAGTTCCTCTACATCAAATAAGCCAATGGAAAGTTCAGCGGTATAGTCTTCTCCCATTTCCGTTTCAAAGTAATACCTTCCATATTCATTGGCATTTCCTGCTTCTCTATAACATCTGAGCCCGCCATTGAGTTCACTGAGGAAAACCCAGGCCGAGATTTCTTCGGCCGAGGTTTCTAGTCTCTGGTTCAGAATATCCAGCGCTTTCCCTAGGCCTACTAGCTGACCTTGTGGAATGGATAAGGGTCTGGATCTACTGTTAGATGAATATTGTGGAAAGTTCCGCTTGGACAATAATTTCTCTAGAGTCACCCTCCAACTCAGTTCGAGTTTTAGCTGCGCTAGGCGGCTTTCCTTTTTTCCCAGATCAGAAGCTGTTGGGGCGTTCACGCATTCCCACTTTGCGATCTGGCGGCGTAGGTCGTTTAGATGAGCATAGAAATCAAACCAGTACTCCCGGTGCCCTTCAGTTGCTGGGTCGCGCTGGTAGTCAATCTGCCTGGCAAGAGATCTACGTTGATCAGGGTGCAAATCATTCCAAGAAAATGGTTTGAAGTCATAAATCACACGTCTGCGTAGTGGATTTGGCAAATCATGAAAAGATTTCTTAAACCAGCCCTCTAAGGCATCGGTTAGTGAATCCCAATCTTTGGCCATATTTGCTCTCGTTCTACCGACTCTCATTGTATCTAGTGAGATTCTATAGGCATCGAGTGGCTACCGTATAGGGTGATGCAAGATGTATGTTGAAAAGGGAAGGGTGCTTATTGGCGGGATATAAGGAAGTGACGCCGAGTAAGCAGGTATCGATTATCTGGAACTGGAGTGCGTGGCTTTGAGATACTCATGTAAGTGCGCAATTTTATTGCGCGCTAACCAGCGATAGATTCTTCTTGGAAGGCATCTTGCCTGAAGTTTTCCTATTAATTCCAGCAATTTGGTCAGACCACCATTGCATCATCTTCTTTCTTTGCTCTAGATATTCAGACCGGTTATAGGTCGCTCTAATCGAATTAGAATCCACGTGGGCTAATGCGACTTCGATAACATCCGGGTCAAATTCTTGTTCGTTCAGGGTTGTACTCGCAAGCGCTCTGAATCCATGTGACACGATTTGGTCTTTAAATCCCATGCGCTTTAATGCCATGTTCACGGTCTGAGAGTTCGCTGGTTTCCGAGGATTGATGTCCGAAGTAAAGATATGCTCTAAATGACCGCTGAGGGGCTTCAGAGCCTGCAGGATGCCTATAGTTTGACTTGTGAGTGGAACTAAGTGCGGTCTGTTCTTTTTCATGCGCTCAGCCGGGATTTCCCACACCTTTTTGTCAAAGTCGATTTCTTCCCAACGCGCATTCGATGCCTCGGCCGGTCGCACGATCGTGTGGAGCTGCCAGAGCATGAGGTGCTTCGTCATAGGCTTGATGCTGGCCTCTTCAATCGTACTTACTAGCTTGGGTAGTTGGTCAGGCCGCAGAGTAGGGAGATTTACTGTTTTAGGTGCATTAAAGGCTTTCCCGATTCCTGATAGAGGATTGTGGAAAATAATGCCGGAATTAACAGCGTAGACCATAATTTCATTAAACCAGCGACATATCTTCTTTACTGTTTCCAGTTTGCCGTCGTCTGCTAAGGGTCTAATTACGCTTATAGCTTCCACTGCGGTTATCTTGTGCAGAGGTCGCTTTCCGAGTTTAGGAATGATGTATTTGTCTAGCCGGTTCTCTATTTTCTTGAAGTAGCTACTGGAGACATCTTGTTGTTTCAGTTTAAGCCATTCTGAATAGATGTTACCTAGCGTATTGGCATGGGCGTTTGCCTTCTCGCGCTTCTCTACAATTTTCTGCTCGCGTGGATCGATATCTTTGGCTAATAAAGACTGGCACAAATCCCTTTCTTTTTTAGCTTCGGCGAGTGATACAGCTGGGTAGCTTCCCAGGCTGATATTCGAGCGTTGTTTCGTGTGGGGCTTTTGGTAGTTGAAGAGCCAGTGCTTAGCCCCCGTAGGCTTCACTCTAAGGTATAGGCCCTGCCCGTCGGCCAAATTGTATTCTTTGGCTCTAGGCTTTGCCTGCTTGATCTGGGTGGCTGAGAGGGGCTTCGTGGTTCTAGGCATGATTGTTGGGGCTCAATCAAAATGTTACAACGAGTGTTACATAGGTGATTGGATGTTACAAGAAGCCTTGGTGCAGGAAAAGACTGTAAATATAGAGATAATTAAGGGAAATTAGAAGGTTGCGGATGGTATAGGATTCTGTGGGAAGAGAGTTTGGTGCCCAGAAGAGGACTTGAACCTCCACGCCCTTTCGAGCACTAGCACCTGAAGCTAGCGTGTCTACCAATTCCACCACCTGGGCAATTCGGCCTTGTTGAGATGCAGATGGGGAGGCATCGTCGACCGGAGCGCAACTTTAACGAGCGGCCCGATTGCTGTCAATCCCCGTCGGCGCTAGGTTCTGGCGCTAACTGCAATGAATTGCGCTCAATCGATGTGGCAGCACTGTCACAGACATGCCTTGGCTCGAGGTGTATACTGACCGCTCATTCATTGTAGAAATTATTTAATGCCAAAATCTATCAAGACCGGCGCAAGCCCCAGCACGCCCCGCAGCAAAAAATCTTCCCCTCGCAAGCAATCTGCCAAAGACCCCTTCGCCTCTCGAGAAGCTGAGAACTACGAAAACCCGATTCCTAGCCGTGAATTTATCCTCGAGCACCTCGAAGAAGCAGGCGAGCCGCTTGGACATGCCGAGATGTGCGAGCGCCTAAAGCTAGTCTCCGACGAGCAGATCGAAGCGCTGCGCAGGCGGCTGATCGCGATGAGCCGCGACGGGCAGATCATTAGCAATCGCCGCGGAATGTATGGCCTTGCGTCGAGCATGGAGCTGATCAAGGGGCGCATTCAGGGCAACAAAGACGGGTTTGGGTTCTTCATTCCAGAAGACGGTTCTGAGGACCTGTTTCTGGGTGCGCGCGAGATGGAGACGCTGTTCGATGGCGATAAGGTGCTGGCGCGGGTGTCAGGTGTCGATAATCGGGGCCGCAAAGAAGGCACGATTGTCGAGGTTTTGCAGCGCCGCTTCACGCAGATCGTAGGCCGCTATTATCACGAGCAGGGCTTTGGGGTGGTGGTGCCAGACAGCAAGCGCATCTCGCACGAAATACTGATTCCGGACCAGAGTGCGGGTAACGCCAAAGATGGCGACTTTGTAGTGGCGGAGATTGTGGAATACCCAACGCGGCGCCGGAAGGCGATCGCGCGCATTGCCGAGGTGCTGGGCGACAGCAGCACGCCAGGTTTGGAAATCGACGTAGCACTGCGCAGCCACGACATCCCGAACGAATGGCCTAAGGCGGTCGAGAAGCAGGTTCGAGGCTTTGTCGAAGAGGTAGTTGAGGCCGACCTCGTTGGCCGCAAGGACATGCGGGATATCCCGTTTGTCACGATCGATGGCGAAGACGCGAAAGACTTTGACGACGCAGTTTATGCGCACGAGCACAAGCGCGGCAACTGGACGCTGTATGTGGCGATCGCGGACGTGTCGCATTATGTTCAGCCCAAGAGCGCGCTTGATGAAGAGGCGATTAACCGCGCAACGTCGGTGTATTTTCCGGGGCATGTGGTGCCAATGCTGCCCGAAAAGCTGTCTAACGGGCTGTGCTCGCTCAAACCTAAAGTCGATCGGCTGACGATGGTGTGCGAGATGGAAATCTCGGCACTGGGTGAGATGACAAGCTACAAGTTTTACGAGGCGGTCATTCACTCCCACGGCCGACTGACCTACAACGAGGTTGCCGATATTGTTCAGCCCGCCGAGACGGAGCTGCAGCAGCGGGTTCAGGCGAAGCAAGTTAAACGCTACGCCGAGCTGGTGCCGCATCTAACCAGTCTTTACGGGCTGTTTCATGCGCTGCGCGAGACGCGCGAGGCCAATGGCGCGATGGACTTCGATACAACCGAGACGCGCATTGTCTTTGGTGAGAATCGCAAAATCGCCGAGATCGTGCCGGTTTACCGCAACGACGCCCACAAGCTGATCGAAGAGTGTATGCTGCGCGCGAACGTGGCCGCAGCACTGCTGCTGGAGAGTGCGGAGTTGCCCGCGCTATACCGCGTTCACGAAGGCCCGAATCCGAATAAGCTCGAAAACCTGCGCGAGTTTTTGCGCGAGATGGGGCTACATATGGGCGGTGGGCTCAAGCCTTCGCCGCGCGATTATCAGGCGGTGCTCAAGCAAATCGCGCATAGGCCAGACCACCATCTGCTGCAAACGATGCTGATTCGCTCGATGATGCAGGCGGTTTATCAGCCCGAGAACGTAGGGCATTTCGGTCTTGGGTACGAAGCGTATACTCACTTCACTTCTCCGATTAGGCGCTATCCGGATCTGCTCGTGCATCGCGGTATTCGTCACCTGATCCGTAATTCCAAGCATAAGTGCGTCGAGAAGCAGCCCGATGCACCGAAGCTGACCAAGGCCAAGATTTATCCTTACAACATGGACGACATGCTGCGCTTCGGCGAACACGCATCGATGGCTGAACGGCGCGCGGATGCCGCAGGCTATAGCGTGGTCGACTGGCTGAAATGCGAATACATGCAAGACAAGATCGGTGACGAATTTGTCGCGACGGTCACCTCGGTGACAAGCTTCGGGCTGTTTGTTGAGCTTAACGATATATTCGTCGAAGGCCTGGTGCATGTGACCGAACTGAGTAACGACTACTACCGCTTCGATCCTATACGCCACTGCCTCGAGGGCGAACGCAGTGGCAAGATTTACCGCCTCGGCGACAGTGTCGAGGTTAAGGTCGTGCGAGTTGATCTCGATGAGAAGAAGATTGACCTGCAGATGCTCGGCGGTGGCGAGCGAGGCAGGGTAGAGCCTAAGTCGAAACGCGGCTCTGCACGCGGCGATGCTAAGTCTTCGGGTAAAGAGAGAGAAGGCAAGGCGGGTAAAGCAAACAAGTCAGAACGAGGCAAGGCTGGAAAACTGGCTTCAAAGCCGCGTGCAGCTTCAAAGCAGAGCGCAGCAACAAAGCCGCGCGCGAAAGCAGCCGATGGAACAGCCAAGCCGAAGCGTCGAACCCGGAGTCGGGCAAAGCCTAAAGCCGACTAAGGTATTGTCAAGTTAATAAAGTATATAGTTTACTATGTAGTAAACGAGTAAAGAAAAAACAATGAGCAAGCAACAAGAGTGGGTCTGGGGTATTCATGCGGTTGGCGAGTTACTAAAACAGCGCGCGCCACAGGTTATAAAGCTAGTGCTTCTCGCTGGACGCACCGACGAACGGATCAATGAGCTCCGCGCGCTCGCGCTCGAGGCGGGTTTGACAGTCGAAGACGCGGACCGCCGCCAGCTCGACCGGCTTGCCGAGGGTAATCATCAAGGCGCGGCGGCGCTCTGCGACGTAGGCTATGGCGTTAAAAGCGAGAAGCAGCTTGTGGCAGCACTCGACTCGCTCGCCGGCGAATCCCCTGTTAACCCGCCGCTCATACTCGTGCTCGACGGCATAACCGACCCTCATAACTTTGGTGCCTGCCTACGCACGGCGGACGCCGCTGGGGTTGACGCGGTTATCGTGCCTAAAGACAAGTCGGCGCCGCTGAACTCGACGGTACGCAAAGTGGCCTGTGGCGCCGCCGAAGTGGTACCTGTGTACGCAGTGACTAATCTCGCGCGCTGCCTCGAGTCGCTCAAAGAGCGTGGTATCTGGCTTGCCGGGCTTGCGGGCGAGGGGTCTGTTAGCCTCAGTCAGCAAGACCTGACTGGACCGCTTGCGATTGTTATGGGATCAGAAGGTGAGGGGCTTAGGCGCCTGACCCGTGAAGCCTGCGACTATCTTGTATCGATTCCGATGGCAGGGAGTGTTAGCAGCCTCAATGTCTCGGTGGCCACCGGCGTCTCGTTGTTCGAGGCGGTGCGGCAACGGGCACTCGCCGAGCAGGCGAATTGATCTGTAAAGCCCGCGTCCACGCCCGTATGTCATTAATCCGCTTGCATAGTTAGCCGAGGTTCTCTAGAATTCCGGCTCTTTTGTTCGCGGGTCGTCAAAAACCCGTTAACTCCTTGTCTTACCACGCGCTGTCATCGCACAGCCGATGGAAGGCTTAAACCCAAGAGGAGTCTCTATGAGACACTATGAAGTTGTATTTATGGTGCATCCCGACCAATCTGAGCAAGTCTCAGGCATGGTCGAGCGCTACACCCAGATTGTTACTGAGAGCGGCGGTACTATCCATCGCCTCGAAGACTGGGGTCGTCGCCAACTCGCCTACCCAATCAATAAGATCCACAAGGCTCACTACATACTCATGAACATCGAGTGCGGCGGCGAAGCTTTGGAAGAACTGACTACCTTATTCCGCTACAACGATGCGGTTCTGCGTAATCTCGTTATCAAAGAGAAGAAAGCGATCACCGAAGAGTCATTGATCTCTAAGGGCGAGCGCGAAGGCAAAGAGCGTCGTGCTCGTGCCGAGCAGAAGCGCAAGCAAGAAGAGGCCGCAGCGGCCGCAGCAGCAGCTGCAGCGCCAGCAGCAGACGAAGCAGCCGAAGACGCGCCAGCAGCAGAAGAGGCTCCGGCCGCTCCTGAGGCAGTCGACGCTCCAGCTGAAGAGACTCCAGCTGAAGAGACTCCAGCTGAAGAGACTCCAGCGGCCGAGTAAGAGTGCATGCCTAGCGCAGCTCTTACCCTCACTCATTTGTAGGAAGGAAATTTAAAATGGCTCGATATTTTCGTCGACGCAAGTTCTGCAAGTTCACTGCCGAAGGCACTGAGCAAATCGATTACAAAGACATCGAAACGCTAAAGGCGTACGTGTCTGAGACTGGCAAGATTGTCCCTAGCCGTATTACTGGTACTAAGGCTCGTTACCAGCGTCAGCTCGCTACTGCGATCAAGCGCTCGCGTTACTTGGCCTTGATCCCGTACACGGATAGCCACCAGGTTTAATAGGCCTTACTGATGCGCGCCCTCGCCGAATTCGTCATGAAGGACCGCAGGAGTGCCATTATCGCGGTGCTGCTCTTAGGGCTAGTGCCGATGCTAAACCTGCTTAGTCCGGTGATCGTTGGCCTGACTATGCTCCGCAAGGGCTGGAACGACGCGCTAGCTATACTCGTTTGGGCGCTTCTCCCGATCGGAGCCTATGCCTATATTGGCGATGTGGTTCCGCTCATACTGCTTCTTGGTGTAACGCTGCTCGCGGCGGCGCTAAGACAGACGCAGTCATGGGAAGTAAGCCTGCTTGGTGCGGTGCTCGTTGGTCTCACGGTCGAAGCGTATTTGCTACTCGTGCCTGAATTGCTCGATCTGCTGTTTCAGCAGCTCGACGTGTATATGGCAACGAATGGCATCGAAGGGTTGCCGATTGAGGAGTTACGAGCAACGCTCACAAGCTTCTTAGGGGCAACATACGGCATGCTCGCCGCGCTGCTACTTATTCTAGCGCGTTGGATGCAGGCGGCATTGTATAACCCGGGTGGTTTTAGGCTCGAGTTTCACAGTCTGCGCATCGGGAGCAAGACGGCGCTGCTTCTAGTTGGGTTTATGCTAGCTGCTAATTTTGGCTTGCTACCGCCAAGCTGGGTGATTTACAGCACTGTGCCACTGCTTTTCTCGGGTGCAGCGTTAGTCCACGGCGTGGTGGGTATCAAGAAGCTGCCAAGCGCAGTGCTCGCAGTGTTTTACGCTGTGATGCTTTTGCCAGTAGTGATGCAAGGTGTGGTATTACTTGCTCTCATGGACAGCTGGTACGATTTTCGCTCGCGGCTTGCGAGCAAGACGTAAAGAGTGAATACGACGCTGCAGATTAGCTGCAGGCGCATAAAGAATTTAGGTTGAGGATTCAAACATGAACGTAATTTTGTTGGAAAAGATGGGTAACCTCGGTGGCATCGGCGACGAAGCGGTTGTTAAAGCCGGCTTCGCGCGTAACTTCTTGTTCCCACAGGGCAAGGCGATTCCTGCGACTAAACGCAACATGGAAGACTTCGAAGGTCGCCGTGCTGAGTTGATGGCTGCACACGACGCCAACGTTGCCGAAGCGCAAAAGCGTGCCGGTACGGTTAACGGTATAGAGCTTCGCATCGAAGTGAACGCGAGTGACGAAGGACGCCTGTTCGGTTCTATCGGCACGCGCGAAATCGCTGATGCGATTAACGCACAGGTTGGCAGCGAACTCACTAAAGCCGAAGTGCTTATGCCTACAGGGGCAATTCGTGACTTAGGCCACTACACAGTAGCATTAGACCTCGGTTTCGAAGTCGGTGCACAGATCACTGTGGCAGTTGTCGCGCTTGGTTCTGAGGCGGGTATCAGCGCAGACGGCAGCATGATCGACGCGCTCGACGCCGAAGAGGCAGAAGACGCAGCGGCCGAGTAATCGAGCGCTAGTCTGATTCGAGCACATCGCCTCTTAACATGCGGCCTCTTACGATACGGCCTCTTAAATAGAGCGGCGCTCGACTAAACAAACACCGGCTGCCCTTGGCGTCGGTGTTTTTTTACGCTCGTGGAAAGTGCGGCTTTCTTCAAGCAACCGCAAGCAACCGCAAGCAAGACGGGCTGCGTTAGCGGCGAGTATGCAATGACTTCACGCTTAGTTTCATCGAAACGCCAAAGCTTGTAACCTCTCAGACGTGATCCGTGCAGGTTGCCCTCTATTTGGCGTACTATAGCGGTCTGCAGAAAGGCATTCTCACTAAGTGCAGTGGCGGCTCTCAAGGCGCGATGGCTTTTTAAGCGCGAAGGCTCTCAGCGCAAAGGCTCTCAAAGCGCGAAGGCTCTTAGATTCAACGACAGCAAACTAAAAGATTCAGACAGACAATGGCAGATTCCTTCGACAGCAGCGCACAGCGCACCCCTTCCGATTACGGTAACGACTCGACCGATTCGATGCGTCAGCTGGCGTCCTTAAAAGTCCCTCCGCATTCGATCGAGGCGGAGCAGGCGGTTTTGGGCGGTTTGATGCTCGACAATACCGAGTGGGACAATCTCGCCGACGTGCTGATGCCCGAAGATTTCTACCGCGCCGAACACCAGATGATTTTTGCGGTCATGTCGAAACAGAGCGAAACCAATAAGCCCATCGACGTAGTGACGCTTCTAGAGGCGCTCAATAGTCTCGACCAACTCGAAGCCGTCGGTGGAATAGATTATTTGAGCGAGCTTTCGGGCAATGCCCGTGGCACGGCAAACATTTTGCACTACGCAGATATCATCCGCGACCGCGCGATTTTGCGCCGCATTATTTCGACCGCAAATACTATCGCCGACACTGGCTACAACACCGGCGGCAAACGCGTCGAAGATATTCTCGACGAAGCCGAACAGCGTATCTTTAATATTGCCGACGAACGGCCCAAAGACGCAGGGCCTATACCAGTGAATCCGTTGCTCGCGAGCGCCGTCGACCGCATCGACGAGTTATCGGCAATGGACGGCGGCCTTACCGGGTTGTCTTCTGGCTATACCGACCTCGATGAGATGACTGCGGGGTGGCAGAAGTCCGATCTTGTGATCGTCGCCGGTCGTCCCTCGATGGGTAAGACTGCGTTTGCAATGAATCTTGTTGAACATGCGGTGCTAAATAACCCCAAACCTATTTTGGTCTTCAGCTTAGAGATGCCTGCCGAGAGTTTGATTTTCAGAATGCTCTCGTCTATCGGGCGCGTGGATCAAACACGCATGCGTAGCGGTCAGCTGGGCGAAGAAGATTGGCCGGGCTTTAATAATGCCGTGAGCCGCCTAAAAGACACGCCATTATTTATCGACGACAGCGCCGGATTGAGCCCAACAGAAATGCGCGCGCGGGCACGCCGTGTCGTGCGCGAGCATGGACAGTTAGGCATGGTCGTTATCGACTACCTTCAGCTTATGCAGGTAAAGGGCACGAGTGAGAATCGCGTTGGTGAGATATCAGAGATCTCGCGCTCACTTAAAATGTTGGCGCGTGAATTTGAGTGTCCAGTGATTGCGCTGTCGCAGCTTAATCGCAGCTTGGAGCAGCGCCCTAACAAGCGGCCTGTTATGTCCGACCTGCGCGAGTCGGGTGCGATCGAGCAAGACGCCGATGTTATCGCGTTTATTTACCGCGACGAGGTGTATAACGAAGACTCGCCCGACAAAGGCGTTGCCGAGGTGATTATTGGCAAGCAGCGTAACGGACCGATCGGTACGGTAAGGCTGAGCTTCGTCGGTCAGTTTACTCGCTTCGAAAACTACGCCGGGCCGCGTTACGATGACTACATGCATGAGTAGTGATTTTGCCAATCGCGCGGTTGCGCAGATCGATCTCGATGCGTTTGCTAACAATATCGAGATTGTGCGCAGTTCGTGCCCAGAACAGTCGTATCTCCCCATCATAAAAGCAAACGGCTATGGCCATGGCCTCGAAGCAATAGCCGGCGTACTGCTCGCTACTGCGAAGCAGGTCGCCCAATCAGTGAATCGTCTTGAGGGCTGTGCAATCGCCGCGCTAAGCGAAGCCCAGCGCCTGAGGGAATGCGGGTGGGATCACCCTATCGTTTTGTTGCCCGGTTTTGTCGACACAGCCGAGCTCGACGAATGCAGACGCCTTGGAATCGATCCCGTTATCCATTCGCCGTATCAGCTTGCGCTTATGCTTGCGAATCCAAGCGGCATTACTCGCGTCTGGCTAAAAGCCAACACAGGGATGAACCGGCTCGGACTAAACGCAGAGGCATGGCATGAGGCGCTAACAGCATTGAGTGCCGTGCCAAATCTCGCTATCGTCGCCATGTCGCATCTTGCCTGCGCCGATGAACTCGACTCGCCAGTAACGCTGAAACAGAAATCACAGTTTGATTCGCTGCTTGCGGATACGGGTGCCATTAGAAAAACCTTGGCGGCTTCTGGCGGAATTCTCGCGTGGCCGCAAACACATTACGACATCGTAAGGCCGGGCATTATGCTTTATGGCAGCTCGCCTTTTGCGGATCGCAGCGCGCAAAGCCTCGGCCTCTTACCAGTGATGACTTTGAAGTCGCGCCTTATCGCGATTAATACTCTGAACGCAGGTGATGCGGTAGGCTATGGCGGCACTTTTGTAGCAGATAGACCGATGCGCATTGGTGTCGTGTCGATAGGCTACGGCGATGGTTATCCGCGCAAAGCACCGACAGACACGCCTGTACTAGTCGAGACTCCCGCAGGCATGCAGCGCACAACGCTCAAGGGCCGCGTGTCGATGGATATGATCACGATTGATGTCACCGACCTACAGGTGGAGGTCGGCGCGAGCGTGGTGCTGTGGGGTGACGGTCTGCCCGCTGACGAAATAGCACAGCACTGCGCAACCATCGCCTATGAACTATTCTGTCAGGTAACCGCGCGCGTTCCGCGTCAGTCTAGTTGAGCAATCAGATACATCCATATTTTCTAGAACGAACAACGTTGCAAAGAGCAGCTTTACAATAAGCGCCCCCACGCTAATAACAGGACTCAGCCACCGATGGCGAAATCGAAAATAGCATTCGTCTGCACCGACTGTGGAAGCGAACACGGGCAGTGGCAGGGTCAATGTGTGGCGTGCAAAGCGTGGAACACACTGTCGCAGATTAACTTGGGTGCAAGCACGTCGCCCGCAACTAAAGCCGATTTTCGTAAGCCTGGCGGTTATAGCGGCGACGTGTCCGATGTACAGAATTTATCGGACATCGACCTCGACGCGCTGCCACGTTTCTCTACCACAATCGACGAACTAGACCGCGTGTTAGGAGGCGGACTCGTCCCCGGCTCGGTGGTGTTGATTGGCGGCAACCCCGGCGCGGGAAAAAGCACGCTGCTATTGCAGGTGATGTGTCTGCTTGCGCATTCCGGCAAGCCAGCGCTTTATGTCACCGGCGAAGAATCGCTGCAGCAGGTAGGCATGCGAGCCAAACGCCTGCAGCTGCCCGAAGACAACTTAAAAATGCTTGCCGAAACCAATGTCGAAACGATCTGCAAGGCGGCGCAGACACACAAGCCAGCGTTGCTCGTCGTAGACTCGATACAGGTTATGCATTCTGCCGACGTGGCTTCAGCGCCGGGCAGTGTGTCGCAGGTGCGCGAGTCGGCTGCGTATTTAATCCAATACGCGAAGCAAACTAATACCGTCTTGTTTTTGGTAGGCCACGTCACCAAAGAAGGCAATCTTGCAGGGCCTAAAGTGCTCGAGCATATGATCGACTGTTTCATCATGCTCGAAGGCGGCAGTGAGTCTAAGTATCGCGTACTGCGCGGACAGAAGAATCGCTTTGGTGCGGTAAACGAGCTCGGCGTGTTTGGCATGACCGAGCTGGGTCTTAAAGAAGTTAAAAATCCTTCTGCCATTTTTCTCGCTCGCACCGAAGAAGAGTCTGCCGGCTCGATAGTCATGGTACTTTGGGAGGGCACGCGGCCGCTGCTTGTCGAGATACAGGCACTGGTTGACGCAACACAGTTGGGTAATCCGCGGCGCGTAACCGTTGGTTTAGATCAGAACCGGCTCGCTATGCTGCTCGCCGTTCTGCACCGTCACGGCGGGCTGTATATGGCCGATCAAGATGTATTCGTAAACGTTGTAGGCGGCGTCAAGGTGACCGAGACGAGCGCCGATCTCGCGCTACTTTTGGCGGTGGTGTCGAGTTTTCGAGATCAAGCGCTGCCGCGCGAGCTCGTCGTCTTTGGCGAGGTGGGTCTTGCAGGCGAGATTCGCCCTGTACCGGGCGGTCAAGAAAGATTGAGGGAGGCGGCGAAGCACGGGTTTAAGCGTGCGATCGTGCCAAAGGCCAATGTGCCAAAAAACCCTATTCCTGGTATGGAAGTGATTGGCATCTCAAAAATCTCTCAGGCGCTCGACGCACTCTGATCAAAAATTTAAAGTCGATTGCACGCCGCAGACCTGTTGCTGCGGCGCATACTGCCTAAGGCTGTTTCGCCAAACGACCGATTAACACAACACTCAATTGAGCACGTTCGACAAGCGAGCTAATGCGCCCTTGTTCGCGCTTAGAGTGGGCGCCGGTGCCGTCGCTGCCGAGCGAGTCGAGCGTAGGTAAACCGACCGCTTGGGTTAGCGAGCCGTCGGTGCCGCCACCCGAATCGGTGACGGTGAACTCTTGGCCTAACAGTCTCCCAATCGCGATGGTTCTATTGAGTAATGCATCGGACTCCTCGGTAGGAATTTTGGGTGGGCGGTGTAAGCTGGTCCAGCTGTTAGTGGACAGCTCGCCCGAGTCGACGGGGTAGCTATACACGCTACCAAAGATTTCCTCCCAGCGTTTTACTGCATCAAGCCCCTGCTGCGGCTCTGGGTAGCGCAGGTCGACGAGTGCCTCGGCACACGGAGCAATCGTGTTCCGC
>LICD01000026.1 GCA_001438145.1 OM182 bacterium BACL3 MAG-120619-bin3
GCGAAGCCAAAGAGTAAAACCATGCTGCAAATAATTTTCTGTGTCCAAGCGCGAGCATTGCGTTGTTCAGGTTGGCTTTCGTCGTTTTGTCGAATGTTCATGGCAGGAGTCCCTTTCTAGTTATTCTGGCTGAGTGAAAAGCACGGGCTTTGGGTTACACTTACTTATAATTGTAATTTACTGCGTTTATCGCTTTTTTAAAACCAAGAGTTGAGCTGTTTGTGAAGTCATTTCAATCGGGGCGCCGACGCGTTATGTGCCCTAACATCGACTGCGGAATAGACCTTGCGCTGGACGCGCTGTCTTGCCCCAAATGCGACGAGCCTTTGCCTGTCGGACTGCGTGATGATTTTCTAGAAATAGACGTCGCGCACTCGGGGGAAACATGGACCGAGGCGCTGGACAAACTCGAGGCGGCCATTGATTTCGCGCGAGCGCAGCGCTTTAAAGGACTCAGGGTCATCCATGGTATCGGGCGCGAAACCGACGCCGACGCATGGGAGGGGCCAGGGAGGATTCGCCGTGAGTCGCTTAATTATCTGCGTCAGGCAGCGGTCGATATCGACGCGCAGTTGAAACCCGAAAAATACAATCGAGGCGCTCACCTGCTCGTGTTCTGAGCATGATTTCGGATAGCCTCGAGTTGTTGATAGAGCCCGAGCCGTCTAGAGCCGGTTCGGCTTCGAGGTTTCGGAATACGGTTAGAGCGCGCGGCTTATCACCATCTTTTGCACTTCGCTTGTGCCCTCGTAGATCTGGCAGGCACGCACGTCGCGGTAATAGCGCTCCACAGGAAAATCCTGCAAATACCCGTAGCCACCGTGAATTTGTATTGCATCGGAGCACACGCGCTCTGCCATCTCGGAGGCGAAGAGTTTGGCCATTGATGCCTCGCTGAGACAAGGCTCGCCTGCGTCTTTGAGCGCCGCGGCGTGAAGCGTGAGCTGCCTCGCCGCTGCAATCTGAGTGGCCATGTCAGCGAGTTTAAACGCGACAGCTTGATGTTCGGAGAGCGGCTTTGCAAACGCCTCGCGCTCGCGGCTATAGAGTGTTGCAGCTTCGAGCGCTGCACGCGCGATGCCTATACATTGCGCGGCGATACCGATACGGCCGCCTTCGAGATTGCCGAGGGCAATCTTATACCCTTGCCCCTCGTCTCCAAGAAGATTAACCGCAGGAATGCTGCAGTGCTCGAAGACTATCTGGCAGGTGTCCGATGCGCGCTGTCCCATCTTGGCCTCGACACTTGCAACGCGGTAGCCGGGGGTATCTGTTGGCACCACGAAGGCGCTAATCCCGCGCTTGCCCGCGGTGGGGTCGGTGACCGCGAAGACAATCGCGAGGTCTGCATTCTTGCCCGAGGTGATGAACTGCTTGGTGCCATTAAGGACATAGCTATCGCCTTGCCTCTCGGCGCGCGTTCTAAGCCCAGAGGCATCGCTGCCAGCCTGCGGCTCGGTAAGGCAGAACGCGGCCAATTTTTCGCCGCGGGCGAGGGGGGATAAAAAGTCACGCTGCTGCTGTGCCGTACCGTATTGCAGCAAAGGCATGCAGCCAACCGAATTTGTCACGCTCACAATAGTCGAACACGCCGCATCGGCGACGCCGATTTCCTCGAGCACCAGCGCCGCAGCGACGTAGCCGATGTCGCAGCCGCCGTGTTGTTCGGGGACTAACATGCCATAAAAGCCGAGCTCGGCGAGGCCGGCTAGCGCCTCTGCCGGAAATGTTGCTTCTCGGTCCCACTGCGCGGCATGGGGGGCAATGTGTTCGCGCGCATAGCTGCGCGCGGTGTCGCGAATGAGGCGCTGTTCTTCGGTTAGAATCATCTTATTGCTATTTCCAGTTACTCGCAGGTTCGTCCGCGTCCGAGCTGAGGAAGCGAATCAGGTCTTGATGAAACAGGTCTGGTATCTCTATCTGAGGCGCATGGCCGACGTTAGGATAGAGGATTATCGCGCTATTTTGCAGCTGATTGGCGACGTTGTGCGCTAATGTCGGGAAATCATCGACTAAACCGTCCTCTTCTCCGCCGATAACGAGCGCTTTTGTTGCTATATGCTGCCAATCGTAGACGACGGGGTCGTCATACAGCATTTGCCCTTGCAAACGCCTTACCTGCGCAAGGCGAGGCCAGTCTCCGCCAAGGGTTTGGCCGTACTGGCGGCGCACAAATTCAAGGTGCGCTGGCGGCCACTTTAGCGGGAAATAGCGCTGATGCCCGCGCAAAATAGACTGGTAGGTTGTTGCACCGCCGCCCACAAAGGGATCGCTCCAAGGGCGACTCTGGCGCTGGTCGGTGAGGCCGATCTGGTTGACCATAACGACATGCGTCGTAGTTTCTGGGTACATCATAGCAAAACGAGAAACCGCCATGCCGCCCATCGAATGGCCTACTATCGCAGTTTTCTCAACGCCAAGTTCGTCGAGCAGCGCTTTCATGTTGGCAGCGACCATATTGAAACTGTAGGGGAGTATTGGCTTAGAGCTTTTTCCATAGCCAATACGATCAACGGCGATCACGCGGAAACCAGCCTCGGCCAGCGCATTAATCGTGAGGGTGTAGGCTTCTGAATAGAAATTCATGCCGTGCTGAATAAACACCGTCTGGCCGTTTGCGCGTCCGGTTGGTGCTACGTCCATATAGGCATAGCGAAGGTCTTGCTGGAAGCGGTTGATTTCAAGGAACTGAACCGGATGGGGATAGGGGATTTCCTCGAAATTAGCCGACACCGCGCCCCATTCGGCAGGAGGATCGACTGGGGCAATCTCGGGCCAAGACTCTTGCGCGAGGCTGTGGTTTCCGCCGAGTGTTAGGGCGAGCGCGACACTCACCGCGGCGCCCTGAACGAATCCAATGTGCTTACGTCTTTTGACTATCGAGTAGAACATAGAGCTAATCCTCTCTTTGGTTATTGGTTTTTTTTCTGAGTCAGTGTTCGGTCTAAATGAGTTCGACAGCCAGCGCCGTCGCTTCGCCGCCGCCAATGCACAGCGAGGCAACGCCACGTTTCTTTCCGTGATTCGCAAGGGCGGCCAGCAGCGTCACGACAATGCGCGTGCCGGAGCAGCCAATGGGGTGGCCGAGCGCGCAGGCGCCGCCATTGACGTTCACCTTCGCCGCGTCGAGGCCCAGCGATTCGATTGCTGCCATCGGGACGACCGCGAAGGCCTCATTAATCTCGAATAGGTCTACGGAGTCTTTTTCCCAGCCTGTCTTGGCCATTAAGCTGCCAATAGCGCCGATGGGTGCCATGGTAAACTCACTAGGCTCCTGCGCATGAGAGGTATGAGCCACGATGCGCGCAAGCGGAGTGAGTCCTCGCTTTGTAGCTTCGGACTGACGCATAAGCACCACTGCAGCGGCACCGTCGGAGATCGAACTGGCATTGGCCGCAGTGACGGTCCCGTCTTTCTTAAAGGCCGGTCGTAGCTGAGGAATTTTATCGAAGCGCGCTTTCATGGGCTGTTCGTCGGTGTCGATCATTACGGTACCGCTGCGCTGGGCGACCTCGACTGGCGTGATTTCGCTTGCGAAGGCACCGCTTTCGATCGCCGCTTGGGCCTTCTTTAGCGAGCCAATGGCATAGGCATCCTGCGCTTCGCGATCGAAGCTGTATTTGTCGGCGCAAGTTTCTGCATAGACCCCCATCGCTGCCCCTTCGTAGGCGTCTTCTAGGCCGTCGAAAGCCATGTGGTCGATCACTTTTGCGTGGCCAAAACGGTAGCCTGCGCGTGCGCCGGGGAGCAGATGAGGTGCGTTGCTCATGCTCTCCATACCGCCGGCAACAGCGACTGTGGCACTGCCAGCAATGAGGAGGTCGTGGGCGAGCATTATTGCCTTCATGCCCGAGCCGCAGACTTTATTAATAGTCGTTGTGCCGGTGGATTTTGGGATACCGGCGCCGAGCGAAGCTTGTCGCGCGGGTGCCTGACCGAGACCGGCGGGCAACACACAGCCCATGATGACTTCGTCGATGTCGCTCGCCTCAAGGCCTGCACGAGCAACCGCCGCGCGAATTGCCGTAGAGCCCAACTCGGTTGCTTTTACCGAGGCCAAGTCGCCCATAAATCCGCCCATTGGTGTGCGTGCTTGGCCGACGATAACGATGGGGTCTTGCTGCGCTGCGGTTGTCATAACATTTCCTACTATTAATGAGTCGCCCGATGAGGCATTTACGTGGCCACCGAGTATAACCTAAGGCTGCGACTTGGCGAGCCTTGTGACCCCACAACAGGGGCACAGCGTACCCCTTTCCAACCCTCAGCCGTTTTGGCACACTGCGTGCTGAAATTCATCATCACATCGAGCAGACTGCTCCTGCGGGATCGAACGCTCGGCTACTCACTGGAAAAAGAACTCGAACCAACATTCGAACCAACATTCGAACCAACATTCGAACCAACACTCGAACCACACTCGAACCAAAAGGACCCAGCATGGCAATCCCAGAAATTCTCAAAGGCCGACTCTCTATTCCCGTTGTCGCCTCACCTCTATTTATTATTTCGGGCCCAGAGCTCGTCATCGCACAATGCAAAGCCGGCGTCGTTGGTTCATTTCCCTCGCTTAACGCGCGTCCCGTCGAGGTATTAGACGAGTGGCTAACGCAAATCAATGCGGAGCTAGATGCGTACAATTTAGCGAACCCCGATAAGCCCGCTGCACCTTTTGCAGTCAATCAGATTGTCCACAATTCGAACGATCGACTGATGCAAGACGTCGCGCTTTGCGTAAAGCACAAGGTGCCGATTGTCATTACCTCTCTCGGCGCGCGTCCGGAGGTGTTCGAGGCAATTCATTCGTACGGCGGCATTGTATTGCACGATGTCATCAACAACCGTTTCGCTAAAAAAGCGATCGAAAAGGGTGCCGACGGACTCATCTGTGTGGCCGCCGGTGCTGGTGGTCACGCTGGTACTCTCTCGCCTATGCCGTTTATTCAGGAAGTGCGCGAGTGGTTCGATGGGCCTGTATTGCTTTCCGGCGCGATCGCAACCGGCGATGCCGTGCTCGCAGCGCAGGCGATGGGCGCCGACATGGCCTATATCGGTTCAGCGTTTATCGCGACCAAAGAAGCTAATGCCGACGAAGCCTACAAGCAATCGTTAGTGGATTACGCAGCAAGTGATATTGTTTACACAAACCTGTTTACCGGTGTGCACGGCAATTATCTGCGTCCCTCAATCGAAGCGGCCGGTCTCGACCCCGACAACCTGCCTGAGAGCGATCCTTCGAAGATGAATTTCGGTTCGGGCGGCAGCACAAAAGCAAAAGCATGGCGCGATATTTGGGGCTGCGGGCAGGGCATCAATGCGATCAAGTCGATTGATACAGCAGGCGAGCTCGTCGAACGCTTGAAGCGTGAATACGCCGCGGCGCGAGAGCGTGTGTTGGCCAGTTAGGCACCGATGCTCAGAGAGTATTAGAGTTGGGTGATGTAGAAATTCTATCTATAACCTCGAGGGAGAGAACAATGACAAGGCTAGATAAAACGGAAGGAAAGCGCGTCGACGGGACGCGTATCGGTTTAGCGCCTTTAAAGCTTGCAGCCGCATTGAGCCTGAGCGCGCTAGTAGCATGCGCTCCCGACGAGAGTGTCTCGAATGATGAGGCGAGCGCTTTGTCGAATGCGATGAAAGAGACTGTCGATGTTCGGTGGACCGAGCATGGCATTCCTCATATTACCGCGCAGACATGGGAAGGGCTTGGCTTCGGTTTTGCGCACTCCGTTGCACAAAACGGGGTCTGCGTTTTAGCCAAAGAATTGATTACCGTTAACGGCGAATTGTCGAAGTATTTTGGTGCAGAGAATGGCAATGTGAATAGCGATGCTTTTCATCGAGCGCTACTTAACGACGCTAAAATCGATCAATATTTGGGCGCCAGTTCCGACGACAGCAATGCTATGGACAGCGGCTATGCGCGTGGCTATAACCGCTACATCGACACCCATGCCGATCAGCTCCCTGCCTCTTGCGCAGGCGCCGAATGGGTCAAACCTATCGACGAACGCGATCTCGCACGGCTCGCGATCGGGGTGGGTATTCGCTACGGCCTAGGCCGCGTGACAGACCAAATAGCCACAGCGGCGCCGAACCAAGCGATCGCTGCGCTTAAGCCGATTGATCTTACGCTCGATGTCGAAAAAATTGGCAGTAACGCGTATGCGTTCGGTAGCGAATTAACCGATACCGGGCGTGGCATTCTACTCGGCAATCCACATTACCCTTGGCAGGGACCGTCGCGTTTTCATATGGCGCATCTAACGCTGCCGGGTGAAATCGATTTTATGGGTGTAGGCCTCATTGCTACTCCGCGGCTCGCGATTGGCTTTAACGACACGATAGCGTGGTCGCACACGGTATCTACGGCGCTGCGTTTTACTTTCTTCAGACTTGATCTCGTGCCTGGCAATGCCATGGCCTATTCAGTTGGCGACGAAGAGCGTGCGATCGAAGCGATTGAGGTGGCAGTGGAAACTGATGCCGGAATAGAAAACCGAACGGTTTATCTCACACACCTCGGCCCTGTCGTGGCAGGACCCAACACGCCTTGGGATGACCAGCATGTTTACGTCATGCGCGACGTGAACTATGAAAATTATCGCACCGGTGATCAGTATGCGGCGATGCAGCGCGCGACAGACGTCACGCAGCTGAGGCAGGCGCTTGCGGATCATCAGGGTGCGGCATTTGTTAACACAATCGCAGCCGACAAAGCAGGTGGTGCGCTATATGCCGATATGTCGGCGATACCGAATGTGTCAGTCGAGTTAATTTCGCGCTGCGCTGTTGATCAATCGGCAGGCGCACGCATAACAACGCTTAACGGCTCTGACCCAAGCTGCGACTGGCAAGTCGACGCCAGCGCCGCGGCGCCTGGCCTTATGCCGCCATCGCAGCAGCCAAGCCTGATTACGACGACCTATGCAGGCAATAGCAACGATTCCTACTGGCTAAGTAACCCTGCGATGCGCCTCGAAGGCTATTCGCCGATTATCGGCGATGAGAATGCGCAGCGTACGCTGCGCACGCGCTCAGGTCTCAAGTTTGTCGAAGAGGTAGTAGCCGCGGGAGAAAAATTCGACCAGGCGACTGTCGAAAATTTATTGTTTAGTCATCGCCACTACGGCGCCGAATTGTTCCTCGATGAAGTGCTCGAAGTCTGTGCGGACGATACTAGCCTCGCCGAGGCGTGTGCGGTACTCGCATACTGGGATCGCCAGCAAACCATCGAAAGCCGCGGCGCTCATGTATTTAATGAGTTCTTCTCAGAGACAAAACAGTTGTCGGCTTACTACGCTGTGCCTTTCGATAACGCTGATCCAGTTCACACGCCTCGCGGACTGACTATTAACGATGCGGCAACGCGCGAAGCAATCCTTGCGGCGCTGCATGTCGCGGTAGATCGGATAACCGGCGCCGGCATAGCGCTCGATGCTAGATGGGGTGATGTGCAGTTCGAGATCCGCAATGGCGAAAAAATCGGAATCCCTGGAGGTGACGGCCGCGCGGGAATGTTCAGTGTGATCAGTGCGCGTTTCGATGGTGGCAACGGCGGCTACACGCCAATCGTTACTGGCAATAGCTACATTCAATCGGTCACGTGGAATGAAGATGGAAGTCCTAACGCGCGAGCAATACTGACGTATTCTCAATCGCCGGAACCGGATTCGCCTTTCTATGCAGACCAAACGAAAATCTATTCGCAGAGCGAGTGGATAGATATGCCCTTTACCGATGAGCAAATTGCAGCGAAATTGGTAAGAGAAGAAACGCTAGAGATGTAATCTCTAGCGCTTTTCTATCGAGAGACTAGCTATCGAGAAATTAGGAAGTTAGAAAGTACCGTTAACCCGCAGGCTCAGCTCGATGCCAGTCGTCGTGCAACGGTATTCGATTTCCTCGAGAATATCCGCTGTCGTGCGGCCGATGAAACGAGTGCGGCGACGGCACTGCGACCCATCGGTTAACGCGCCGGCATCGAAACGATAAGTGGTGCCGCGCTGGTTACGGTATTCGGCAAAAAGGTTAACGCGGGGCTCGCCTACGTTGAATTCGATGTCGTCGACATCGTAGCGGAACATGCCGCCGTCTATCCGGTCGAAATACTGCATTCCCCAGTTCATTCTCAAGTCGGGAATGTCGTGGCGGAAGAATAAGGTAAAACGTCCGCGTTGATAGTTTTGAAAGCGGCGCTTCACACCGAGATGCGGATCTGTGACCTCAGAATCTTGCACGTTAAGCGATGTCGTCACCAATAAGTTGGGCATGCCAAGCGGCGTCGCTCTGACGCTCGCGCTTAAGTTGACCCCCATTTCAATACCATCACCGATATTGCCGTTCACCGATTGCAGGCTGTCTTCCGATCTGCTCGAGTCTAGCCTGTCGATTACGTCTTCGTGCTGCGCATAAAAGACTTCGGCGTTAAGCACGCCGAGGTCATTGGGCAGACGGTATTCTCCGTTAAAAACATAACGCCACTGCCACTGCTGGCGAAGATCTGTGTTCCCCTCCAGAGTATTGGTGTCGTTATCGGTTTCGTCGTTCACCGCAACGAAATCTGCGAAGCTAAGCTGATTGACTATTTTTTCAATGCTGCCGCGCAGCTGAAGATTAGTGCTCGGATTAAAGCGCAGATCGACTTTAGGTTTAACGAAACTAAAATCGCGCTGATTGCTGCTATCGCCCGATTGCGTGATCTCAGAGGACTCATACAACAGCGTTGTCTCGAGAGAAAGGGTAGGCGTGAGCGTCCAGTTATGAATAGCGAAGGGCTCATAACGTATTTCTTCTACCGACGAATTCGCATTACTCACGGCCTGCGGAACAAGGCCGCCGACAGCGGCAGAGGGCGTTCCATTTTCGACGATACCGCCGAGTGTTAGCGCCGAGTCGAGTGAGGTTTGTGCGCGCTCTATGCCAAACTCAATGCTCTGTGTGTCGAAGAGGCTTGTGGTGAACGATCCGCGAACAATCTGTTCTTCGGTGACGTTATTGATACCAAGATAGAGGTTTTTTTCTTCGGTACCCTCGTCGAGTAGCAAGAACCGTTCGCGCGCAGAGTCGCGATTGTCTTGGTTGGCGATAGCAAGAAGTTTGAAGCGCTGGCCATTGCCAAGGTTAAGTTCGTAATCGCCACCGATCTCCCAATTATCGCGTTGACTCGGGATCTCTTCGCGTTCACTGAGAAGCGAATTGGGGGTGACGCGAAGATTGGTCGTATAGCGTTCGACATCGGTGGGGTCGTCTCTGTCGGCATAGAGCGCATTTATTCGCAGGCTGCTGCTGTCTGATATCTCATAACCGAGATTCATGCTGACCTCGTTCTCCATCTGGTCGCGTGTGCGGGTTTCGAGAACTAAGTCGTTCATCGAAAAGTCACCGAGTATGCTGTATTCATCGCCGATCGAGACGTTGTAACGCGGCTGGCTGCGTGCGGCAAAGAGGTAATCGAGGCCTCCGCGCTGGCCACTTAACGAAAAAGTCCCGCCTGGGCGAAAGCTCTGGTCTTGGTAGCGATCGATGCTGGCCTCATAAGAGATGCTATTGGACGCAATAGCCTCGGTCAGAATGACGTTCACTATCTGGCCGCTGCCGCGCACATCGAGGTCGCCCGAGGTGCCGCGGATGATCTGGAATTCGCGAACCTGAGTGGCGGGGATACGATCTAACTGCTCGCTCGTTGAATTATTTTTTCCGGCAATGCGCTTGCCGTTGATCAGCACTTGATTTCCGCCACCTCCGCCTAGTCCGCGTCCGCCCGTTTCGGGATTGCCGGGGATGCTCGATGGCCCACTGCTAGGCCCGCCAGCGGCGCCTTGCCCGGGGATACGGTCAAGCATGTCTTGTGCGGTAATAGGCTGCCACTGATCAAAATAGTCAGCCGCATAGATAACGGTAGAGGACTCATCACCGGCGTCTTGTGCCGACGCAGTGCTAACAAGAAGGTTTGCGCCAAGGATTAGCGCAACTGCGTATCGCGCGGCGAGAATCGAGCGCTTTGGGCCTAAAGCGCGAGAGGAGTCTCTGTGGCAAGACAGAGTCTGCGACTTGAACAGGGTAGGCATGACAAGGGTGGGCATAAAAAGGGTAGGCATGAAGCGTCTCATTAATCGGTAAAGCACGAATAGCTGCCGCTGCCCACTGGGTGAAACGGTGGGAGGGCATCGTTAAAATAAGGACGCGATTGTACAGGCTATCGGGTGTGCTGCCTCGCCTGTGTTACAAACTGGCAACAAATGCCCGCAAAAGGTCTGAATTGGAGGTCAGAATGCGGGAAAGTGAAAAATCAGAGCGTTAGGGCCAAAGGCTAGTGTTCGATCTGACTGCCACGGAGCGAGACCCAATAGAAGAACAGTCCGGAGGCAATAATACCCAGGCCAAAAAGGGCTTCGACTGGACGGTTGAGCGTGACGAAACCGAGCGTCCAACCGGTTAGGCCCAGGAATATTAGGGGAGGCAGCGGATAGAGGAATGTCTTATAAGGCCGTGGAAGGTCGGGCTGGCGCCAGCGCAGCACGAAAATACTCGATACCGTGGCGAAATTATTAATCGCGAGCGTAAAGCCAGAAAACACCAGCACAGACTCGAATGTCGATGAAAAAATAAAGACTAACGTGATTACTCCTTGGGCATAGATAGCGATCGCCGGGACACCGTGAGCGTTGGTCTTGCCCAGAACGCTTAGCAGCGGAAAGTCTTCCCCAATCATTTGAATAACACGCGGCCCCGCCATAACCATCGCACTGACAGTCGAAATCAAGAGCATCGCAAGCACGATGCCGGTGAAGCGCCCGCCTACAGTGCCAAAGGCTGCCTCTGCTGCGATATACCCCACCTCAACTTCTCCCGCCATGCTATCCATTGGCGCGGCGTAAAGAAATGCGAAATTGAGTGCGACATACATAAGCGTGACGATGACGGTGCCCGTTAGAAGGATGCCCGGCAAAGTCCGCTGCGGATTTTCCATTTCGCTGCTCAAATAGGTTGCCGCGTTCCAGCCTGCAAACGCATAGCTCACATAGATAAGCGATACGGCAAATTCACCCGAGGTGAGCACCCCAAAATCGCCGTCCTTTGGGAAGAACTCAACAGGCTGAGGCGTATCGACCAGCACAATCGCAGCAATCACAAACGCTATTATGATGATGACCTTGAGGATCGTAAATGCGAGCTGAAGGCCGCCGCTGTTCCTGCGATTAGTTGCGTGCACGATGCTCAAGGCGATAACCAAGCTTGCGGCGATAAAGCGCTCGGTCCAAGGGCCGCCAAATTCGGGAAAAATAGAGAGCATGTAAGCGGCAAAAGTCATTGCAGCCAACGCGGTCGGCCCGGCGAAGCCTATGGTCGACGATATCCAGCCCGACACGAAACCCGCGGCCGGATGGTAAATGCGGCTCAAAAAGTTGTACTCACCCCCAGATCTTGGCAGGGCTGCGCCGAGTTCGGCGTAGGTCATGGCGCCGCACACGGCAATTAAGCCACCCACCGCCCAAAGCATTAACAACGCAAAGCCAGATTGAATGTCGAGAAGCTGAAACCCGAGGCTGGTGAACACGCCGGTGCCAACCATATTGGCGACAACGACGGCGGTAACAGTGGTAAAGCGGAACTTGTCTGCGGCCATGAAGGGGTCTGTCTCGTAGGCTAAATCTAAGCTACAGCAGTGGCTTGCAGCAGTGTGAGTGTCTCGACGGCCCGTATTATCGCGTTCCCGACGCGGCTAGTCCATCGCTCATATGGGCTGAAAGAGGTGACAAAATGATTTGATTTGATTGCAAAATTTTGGATAATGCGAGCTCTAACTATATGAAACTGGACATTTAATTTTTTTAACTCTAAAAATAGTAGTCAATATCAGTTCGATATAGAAGTATTTTGGATCTAGTTAAGAAATCAATAAAGGAAGCTAGCAACGAATCTTCAACCCACGCCAAGTGAAATACCCAAATCGGCAACTCGATGAAGAAATCGATGACGCGCTATCCACTCAAATCTTCAAGGGAATAACTATGACTACTTTTAGCAAAAGGCCATTGGCGGCCAGTGTCGCTAGTGCGATGCTTTTAAGTGCGGCCAGTGCGCCACTTTTCGCGCAACAAGAGATTGACGAAATCGTCGTTGTTGGCTCTCAAATCCGTGGCGCGCAAATAAGCGATGCGCTTCCCGTATCGATTATGAACGAGCTCGATATCGAAGCATTGGGCGTTAATTCGGGAGACGAGCTCCTCGAATTTATGGCTGAGCAGGGTCAGAATTTTTTTAGCGAATCAGAAAATATCTCGGGCGGCGTAAACTCTGCTCGCGGCGATATCGGTGCGTTTAACCTGCGTAATTTGGGCACAGGAAACACGCTGGTGTTGTTAAATGGACGCCGTGTTGTGAACTCTGCGGCCTATCAAACCGAATCGGTAGGCGGCAGCTTCGTGCCGGTTAATACAGTTAACGTCCAGTCTATTCCCGTGACGGGCCTGCGCCGAACCGAAGTGCTTCGCGAAGGCGCTTCGGCGATCTACGGTGCAGATGCAGTCGCCGGCGTTGTTAACTATGTCATGAAGAACGACTTCGATGGGCTTAATGTCAGCCTCCGTGCGGACAGCTACGAAAGCATCGGCCGCGACGATGAACGTCTCACGGTGGAGTGGGGTACTAATTTTAATCAGGAGCGCACGAACGTCGGCGCGAGTTTCAATTTCTTTCAGCGCGATCGTGTTAATTCACAAGATGACCCGCGTTGGGCCAACAGCGATTTCCGTGACCGCGTGGGCGACAATGAATTCAACACGACCGTGTTTCGCAACGATAGCGCTAATTCGGGTTATGGGCAGTACGATGTTCGCCCAAGTGTATCGAGCAATGGCCTACGCAACGTTATTACCGACAGCGCTGGCGAATTCGAAACCTACCCCCTCGGCGACAGCCGCTGTGAATACACCATCAACGATGAGGTCTGTGGCGCTGTCGATGGGCAGGGCACCTATCGCTATAACCTAAACGACAATCGTGACCTGTACTCCGAACTCGAACGCAGTAATCTCTATACGTATTTAAACCATGATTTCGACAATGGCATGGAAGGCTTTGGCGAGTTCAGCTGGTATAACTCAGATACCAACACTACGCGCCATCCTTCATCTCGTTCGAGCGCCGTCGCGAAGTTCCGTATGGCGGGCGACGCCTATTACAATCCACTCGGTTCTTGCACGTCGCCCAACCGTCTGCCTGATAGCGTTATCGGCACCGGCGTATCTTGCGATGGGCTGCAACTCGAACTAGATAATTACCGCTTTACTCAAGTACCACGTATCGTCGATGTGTCTGGCGATACCTATCGCTTGCTCGCCGGACTGCGCGGCGAGGTGGGCAGCTGGTTCTGGGAAGGTGCATACACTTGGTCGCGCGCCGACCGCGAGGACATCACCCGCAATCGTGTGAGCAATCAGCTCATGACCGAAGCATTAAACGACCCAACCTCTGCTGGTTTCAACCCATTCGCGCCAACTACCGGCAGCAATATCGAACGCACATTAGTCGATGTGGTTCGAAAGAATGAACAAGATTTATCGATGCTCGACTTTAAGATATCGAGCGGCGAAGTCTTTGATCTGCCTGCCGGTTCTGTCGGGATGGTTGTTGGTTTCGAATACCGAGATGAATCTTTCATCGACGATCGCGATCCGCGCTTAGATGGCACGATAAAGTTTACCGACGTCTCAGGAACGACTTTTCCCTATATTTCTGACGTCGCGAACTCAAGTCCTACCGCAGACAGTCGCGGCGATCGTCAAGTTACGTCGCTGTATACCGAGCTGCAAATTCCAGTTCTGAGCAATCTCGATGTTCAGCTCGCTGCACGCTACGAAGATTTTTCGGATATCGGAAGCACAACCGTTAGTAAAGTAGCCTTTGGCTATCGACCTTTCGAGCCGGTGCTGATTCGCGGCTCTTGGTCCGAAGCATTCCGCGCACCTAATCTCGTCACAATAAACGAGGCGCTAGTGGCCCGTTCGAATACACGTAATGACTTTGGTTGCTTGGTCGTCGATCCTGACGAGACGGTACTCGATTGTAATTACGGCATGCAGCGTACAGCCGGAGGTAGTCGATCACTTAGGCCCGAGACCTCAGACAACTATTCACTGGGCGTAGTGCTCGAGCCAGTCGAAGGGCTGACGATTACTTATGATAAGTGGTCGATCGAAAAATCAGACACGATTGGCTTGTTCGGCGAAGAGAATCACATCGCACTTGATCTGCTACGACGTTTGAGTGCGGGTACGAGCAACTGTTCTGCGGTTACAACCAATCCTGCAGTCATTCGTGATAACGATATCCCAACTGATTCTCTGCCACTATTCGCAGCGGCAGGACTCTGCCCCTTTGGTGAGGTTGCTCGGGTTGACGACAACTACACCAACCTCGACAAGCGAGTCGTAGAAGGCACAGATATTGGCGTCTATTACGACGTAGAAACTGAACTCGGCGAGTTCGGCTTCCGCTATGTTGGCACGTTTATGGACAAATATGATCAAGAGGCAGGCGGTCAAGCAGCAGAGCTTGTGGCAGCTCAGGCGTCGGGCACATTGCCTGCCTCGGTGCCTGTTGTTGGCTTTGCGAGTCTGATTGGTCAGAATGGCAATCCAGAGCGCAAAGACACCGTGCGTGCGAGCTGGAGCAAAGGCGATTGGGCAGTTCGTATGACCGGCCTTCGCTATGGCGATTTTGTCCAGCTGCTCTCTAACGGGCAGGTCTTCCCAATTCCTGAGATGACCACGTTCAACCTGTCAGTCGATTACAACTTCGACATGATCGGCGATATCGATAGCCGCATTCGTTTCGGTATGAATAACGTACAGGACGAGCGCGCGCCGCTAGCAGATGATTCGTTTGGCTATTTTGCCGACCAACATCGCGACCTCGGTCGCTACTACTATGTAGACCTGCGCTTCCGCCTGCTATAGTCTCAGACACGAAGTCAGCGCTAGATGAGAGGGAGCCTGCGGGCTCCTTTTTTTATGCAAGACTAGTTGTCGCAACTGACTATTGTGATTTTTAAAGGCTGCTTATGTTACTAAGGTTAGGAAGGTTAGGAAGGTTAAGAAGGAGAAGCCAAATTATGTCCATCTCAAAGCGGCCATCTCACTCGGGCAAGTTACCGAGCTCTAACGTCAGTTGGCGCGCATTTGAGTTGTTGCTGAAAGCGGCAGCGATGTCTATCGCCTTGTCGAGTGGATCGGCGCTAGCTGATTTCTGTGAATCTGACATCGCGCTAATTGATTCAAATTTTAGTGGTGGCAATCTTGGCGTCTGCGAATTTACCACGCCCACCTCGGTGAGCTTTACCATCACTCCTGAAGACGCACCTCCGATCAATCCGAGTGCGTGGTACTCGTTTCGATTAAGCCCTAAGAAGAACGAAGCGCTTCAACTCAGCCTAACTTTTGTCGATGGCCATGCGCGCTATTGGCCAAAGGTAAGCACCGATGGCACAACGTGGCAGCGTCTTGACGATTCGCAGGTAAGCATTAGCGAAGACCGCAGCATACTGACGATTACACTCGAGAGACGCAGTGATCCGCTTTTCATCTCTGCACAGGAGTTGCTGGTTAATGATGATTACGAGCAGTGGATGCGCAGCCTTGCTGCACATCCCGAAGTAGGTAGTCGCACGCTGGGCCGAAGTATCCAGGGCCGGCCGATTCAGGCGTTAATTACTGAACAAAAGCCTGAAGTGGTCTATCTCTTTGGGCGTCAACATCCACCCGAAATCACTGGCGGACTTGCGATGCAAAGTTTCGTAGACGAACTGTTCGGTGATAGCGATTTAGCTAACGAATTTCGCGCGCGATTTATGCTGGTGCTAGTGCCGCTGATCAATCCCGATGGCGTCGACGCAGGTCATTGGCGACACAATATGGGTGGCCGTGATCTCAATCGCGACTGGGGACCATTTACACAGCCCGAAATTCAGAGCATCAAGCGCTTAATAGACGAGATCGATGAAGCGGGTATAGCGCCCAAGTTGATGCTCGATTTTCATTCAACGCAGCGCAGTCGATTCTATACACAGATGCCAGAGGATTTTGACGAGGAAATAGATTTCGCTCGCGATTGGCTAGACCGCGCGCGCCTTCGCATGTCCGATTTCGATTTCCTCTATGATCCACGCAAGCCCTCTGGACAAGAAAACACCAAAAATTACTTCTATTCGACTTACCATATTCCGGCGATTACTTACGAGATCGGAGACGAAGTTGATCGCGGGGACATCAGCAGAACCTCGCCTATTTTTGCACAAGAGATGATGCGTGTGATGCTCGAGCGTGAATAGAAGAATGCTCAAAAAGAATAAAAAATCAGAGTAATTGGAGCCGCTTTATGAATAATTTTAAACGTTGGGTTTTTGCAGGCGTCGTTGCTTGCTTAGTCACACCAGCTATTTTGGCTCAACCGATAAAAATTAAAAAATTGGACGATCCCGCGCCTGCTCAAGTGCTTTTCGTAGGTAACAGCTATTTCTATTACAACGACAGTTTGCACAATCATGTGAATAGACTGGTGCAAGCTCACGACAAAGGCCTTGCCGAACGCATCGCTTATAAATCAGCAACCATTGGAGGTGCAGCTCTCAACCACCATGATGTGGCCGGACACCTAGAACACGGACGATTGGGCTTAGAGAAGCCTTTCGATCTTGTCATTCTTCAAGGCGGCAGCGGCGAGCCACTGCGCGAATCACGCCGCCGTATATTCACCGAGACTGCGCGGCGGCACAGCGCGGCAATACGCGAGACGGGTGCCGAGGTGGCGCTCTATATGACACCCGCTTATTCTGATGTGCACTCGCGCTATGATCCAGATATGATCGATAAAATTGCATCACTGTATATAGAGACTGCGAATGAGATCGGTGCGCTAGTGATCCCCGTTGGCCTTGCCTTCGAAGAAGCCTATAAGCGCAAGCCAGATATGATTCTGCACAAATTTTTTGACGGCAGCCATCCCGAATTGGAGGGCACTTATCTCGCGGCGTGTGTGGTTTTCGCGTCTCTTTATAACGAGTCGCCAGTCGGGAATAGCTATACCTATTTTGGTGAGATAAGCGCAGAAGATGCAGCGTTTCTGCAGCAGGTTGCTCAGGATGTGGTTGCCGATTTTTTCAAGCGCTAGAAACTAACAAGATTTAACTACTACAAGGGCTAAACATGAAGACAAAAATAACCGAATTATTCAATATCGAGCACCCGATCATTCAGGGTGGCATGCATTACGTTGGCTTCGCCGAACTCGCAGCTGCCGTGTCGGAAGCAGGTGGTCTTGGAATAATCACCGGGCTAACGCAAAAAACGCCTGAGTTGCTAGCGCAAGAAATCGCTAAAGCTCGTGCATTAACTAATAAGCCCATCGGTGTGAATCTGACCTTTCTGCCCTCGCTAAGCACGCCCGACTATCCTGGCTATGTAAAGGCGATTATCGAAGGTGGCGTCACAGTAGTGGAAACAGCTGGGCGAAATCCTGCCCAAGTAATGCCAGCGCTCAAAGAAGCC
>LICD01000027.1 GCA_001438145.1 OM182 bacterium BACL3 MAG-120619-bin3
GCTGCTGCTGACCAAAGGCAAGTAGACCGATTACCAGTGCGGCAGTAGGCGTGCACTTTCTCGCTTTTCGCCTGCGCCTCGTCGAGAAGGTCGGCAAATTTTTGCACCTGCGCGTCTGTCTGTTCGCCTGATTTGAACGGAAGATTAACGACCGTGATACCAAGCGCTTCGGCTGCAGCAGAAAGTGTCTCGAATGCCACCTGGTCTTGTGATTCGCCATCGGGGCGATTACAAACCAGTGAGGTCACACCATTGGCTTTGAGCTCTGCCAGTTCTTCAATCTCAACTTGGGCTGAAACGGTGAGTGTAGTGTTTAGCGTCATGATGCGCATGTTATTCTCCTAGAAATGTTGGCTCATAGTTGACTCATAGTTGACTTATAGTCGGCCATAAATCTTTCTTAGTCGCTTTGATCTATCTATTTAAATGCATTGATCGGAATTTTGAGATACACGAGACCGTTATCTTCGGCCTTCGGGAATTCGCCAGCGCGCACGTTTACCTGCAGCGACGGCAGTATTAGGTGCGGCATGCCGAGTGTCTTATCGCGCGCGGTGCGCATTCTCACGAATTCATCCTCGCTTACTGAATCTTTAACATGAATATTGCGTTCGCGCTCTTCGGCTATCGTAGTCTCATATTCGAGTTCGCGATCGTTAGGTCCGTAGTCGTGGCACATAAACACGCGGGTTGCGCCGGGAAGCTCGAGCAATTTGTGAATCGAGCGGTAAAGTGTTGCCGCATCGCCGCCAGGAAAATCAGCTCGCGCTGTGCCTGCGTCAGGCATAAACATCGTGTCGCCAACAAACAAGGCATCGCCGATCAGATGCGACATACAAGCCGGAGTGTGTCCTGGAGTGTGCATGACATGCGCCTCAAGGTTGCCGATTTTGTACGTTTCGCCATCGGTGAACAGGTGGTCAAACTGCGAGCCATCGTGAGCGAGCTCGTCATCGATGTTGTAAATACCACCGAATACTTTTTGTACCGTTTTTATCTGTTCGCCAATAGACAGCTTGCCACCGATCTCGTCGCGAATGTAGTGACCTGCTGAGATATGATCCGCGTGTGCGTGTGTCTCCACGATCCATTCGATTTTAAGCTCGTTATCGCGAATAAATTTGATAATCGCATCGGCGCCTTCGTGGCTTACACCGCCCGAGGCGTAGTCTAAGTCGAGCACGCTATCGATGACGGCGCATGCAGGTGAGCTAGGATCCTTGACGATATAGGAGAACGTGTTGCTCTCGGCATCAAAAAATGGTGTGACGACTGGAATCAAAGTGGTGTTGTCGATTGCTGCGTTCATATTGACCTCCTTGGTCTCGTTCCTTGTCCAATACATAAGTGATTGGCTCGCGTTTTCATTCTTGAGACGATTATTCGTAGCTTAAAGGCTGCGACTTACCGTAGAAAATTTTGTAAATAAATGCTGTATAAAAAAGGATCATAGGGACTGCTATCACGGTACCTATGAGAGCAAATTCGAGTGATGCCGTAGAAGAGGCGCTCTCCCAAATATCTAGTTTGCCAATAACGATGTCGGGGAAGATGCTATAGGCGAGCCCTAGCGCCATCATCAGACACATCACGACCATGCACACGAACACGATCCATCCGTAGCCGGCTTTTAGAATTTCTTCTTTCGACAAAACCCACAGAGCGGTGAAATACGCGACGCCTGTCATCAGCGGAATAGGGAGCAGACCAATTGCTGCAGGCAGCGTAAACCACTTCGCAGCGATTGTGCTGCTTGCAATGGGCGTTGCGATCGAAATCAAGAAGAGGCCAACGCCCATCGGAAGAATCGCGGTACGCGCCCATTTGGCCGCCTTCGTGTAAATCTCACCAGAGCTTTTAATAAACAACCAGCCGCAGCCGAGCACGACATAAAATGCGGGGAGTGACAAAGCGATCGCAATAGAGAAGGCGATGCTCGTTAGACCACTCTCGAGACCCATAACATAGGAGCCGAGCATCCAACCCTGCGACATGGCTGCTAAAAGCGAGCCGACGAAAAACAGTTTGTTCCAGAGGCTTTTGTATTCGGCAGTAACCTTGACCCGAAAGTCGAATGCGACGCCGCGCAGGATCAGCCCAAACAGCATTAGCGTGACCGGAATATAAAGGTGTGTGAGGATCATGCCGTGCGCGCTGGGAAACGCGATAAGCAGAATGCCGATACCGAGCACGATCCAAGTCTCGTTCGCGTCCCAAAAAGGTCCGATGGTTTCGATCATACGGTCTTTTTCGTCGTCGCTAGCAAGTGGGAGCAAAATGCCAATGCCAAGATCGTAGCCGTCTAGAATAATATAGAGCAGTAACGACAGGCCCATTAGGCTGACAAAGATAAGCGGTAGCCAATAGTCCATTACACAGCTCCTAGGGTGGCGGTTGGTTTCGGCGTGTTCGCTTTAGGCGCCGCGAAATCGATGCTTTCTTTTAACGACCGCGCCGGCTTAGAAGACATGTGCATGAGCGTGAGGATGTAGAACACGAGCAAGAATGCATACAGCAGCAGGTAACCGATCAGCGTGCTGAGCACCATGCCGCCGGCGTGATCGGCAACGACTTCGCTTGCGCGGATATACCCTTGCACAACCCAAGGCTGACGACCGATTTCCGTTACATACCACCCTGCGAGACTCGCAACCCAGCCGGCAAAAGTCATCCAGCTAAGGGCGCGCAGCAGCCACGGGCCGACCTTATTGCGAAACAGTGCGTAACTTCCCCACCAAGCGACTGCGAGCATGAGAAAGCCCATGCCGACCATCACGCGGAAGCTCCAGAAAAGCGGGGCCACCGGTGGATGCGCGTCTTCGAATTCGTTTAAGCCTTTGATTTCACCATCGACATGGTGTGTAAGAATTATGCTCGCGAGCTTAGGCACCTCGATAGCGAAATGGGTTGTGCGTGCCTCTTCGTCCGGAAAACCGAACAGGGTGAGAGGTGCGCCTTTTTCTGTCTCCCAAATGCCTTCCACGGCGGCGATTTTTGCCGGTTGATTCTCAAGCGCTACAAGCCCATGCAGGTCGCCCACAAAAATTTGAATGGGGGCAACAATGGCGGCAAGCACGACTCCGGTTCGCAGCACTTTCCATGTGGCGGGGCCATCAACATTCTTGCGAGCACGCCAGGCACTGATTCCTGCTACGAAAAAAGCCGAGGTGAGGAGCGAGGCGGTCACTGTGTGAATAAACCGATACTTGAACGAAGGATTGAATATTATTTCCATCCAGTCGTCGACCATAAACACGCCATTCTCGATCGTAAAGCCCGCAGGCGTATGCATCCATGAGTTGAGGCTCAGAATCCAGAACGCCGAGGTAGTGGTGCCTATCGCAACAAGGAATGACGAGATTAGGTGCACACGGTTAGATACAAGGTTTTTGCCATAGAGCATTATTCCGAGGAAAGAGGCTTCGAGGAAAAACGCAGTAAGCACTTCGTACCCTAATAAGGGGCCTGCGATATTGCCGACGCGTTCCATGAAGCCTGGCCAGTTGGTGCCAAACTGAAAGCTCATGGTGATGCCAGAAACGACACCTAGCGCGAAAGTGAGTGCAAAAACCTTAACCCAAAAGAAATAGGCGTATTCCCAGTCTTTGTTGCCGGTGAGCGTAAAGCGCAGGCGGAAAAAGACGAGAAGCCAACATAGTCCTATAGAGATGCTTGGAAACAAAATATGGAAGCTGATATTCGCCGCAAACTGAATGCGTGAAAGGATGAAGGGATCGAGTTCCATTGTGTGTCTCCGTGAAGCGTTCGGCCTTGCGTTTTTTAGGGCAGGTGTTTACAGGATGTAGGTCCAGATAGCCCAGCAAACGAGGGCAGTGGTTGGCGCTACGAACATCATGAGTACCATATTTCGAATGTGTATCATTGGCTATCTCCATTTTGGCGTGAATGGCGTTAGCGGAAGTATGCGCCGCCGACCGCCTTGGGTTTTGATTTGTATTAGGGCTAGTGCAGTTGCCATGCCAACTCCTTGATTTTTCGCTAAACCATTGTAATAAATGGAATAATATTTTCAGAGGGCCTGGTTCTCGGTGTCGTAGTCCGCTTGACGCTGATTTCGCGAACCAGAACGACATTAATGTCTATTTTATTTGACAAATATGTCAATAATGACAAAATTGGCTTTCAAGGAAGTCATTATGCAACTAATTGCCAGTAATAAAGCGCGTGATCTAGGCGCGATGCTCGAGGGCTATGAATGCCCTGCCATTCTCGTCTCTGCCGACTACGAGATACTTGCGACTAATCAACAATACCGCGACGCGTTCGGCGAGATCGAGTTCGCCAACACCCCGCGTTGCTATGAGGTGTCGCACGGTTACTCCAAACCCTGCGACCAGTCAGGCGAAGATTGCCCGCTTGGCGCTGCGGTGGCGTCGGGGCATAAAGAGCGGGTGCTCCATATTCACCAGACCCCGCGAGGGCGCGAGCATGTTGATGTCGAGATGCTGCCGATTCACGATGCCGAAGGCGACCTCGCCTATTTTGTAGAGCTTTTGCGGCCTGTCCCGCTTGCCAGCGGTGAGGTGTCTACGCAGGAACTGGTTGGATCGAGCCCACCTTTCGAGAAGATGCTCGCTAAGATCGCGCGTGTCGGTGCGACAGATGCCTCTGTGTTGCTATTGGGCGAATCGGGAACAGGCAAGGAGCTTGCTGCTCGTGCGATTCATATGGCAAGCAAACGGAGCGCCAAGCCGATGGTAACCCTCGAATGTGCTGGGTTGTCGGATTCCCTTTTCGAAAGCGAGCTCTTCGGGCATGTGAAGGGGGCCTTTACCGGTGCTCAGAACAATAAAAAAGGCCTGGTTGAACTCGCCCACGGCGGCACACTGTTCCTCGACGAATTAGGTGATATTCCCCTAGGCATGCAGGTAAAACTATTGCGCCTGCTCGAGACTGGGACTTTTCGTCCGGTCGGCAGCGGCGAGGTTAAAACATCGAACTTTCGGCTAATCTGTGCGACCCATAAAAACCTGCTGGCGATGGTTAATGAGGGCGGTTTTCGCAACGACTTGTTCTATCGGATCAATGTCTTTCCCATTGCCATTCCTTCGTTGGCTGATCGTCTCGACGACTTGCCGGCGCTGAGTAAAGCGATACTCTCGCGGTTCGCAGGCGGCGACAAATACCACCTTACCAGCTCGGCTATTCGGACACTCGCGGCTTATCGATTTCGCGGTAATATCCGCGAATTGAGAAATCTGCTCTATCGCGCAATCGTGCTTGCTGACACCAATGTCATCGATAGCCGGGTTATCGAAACGTGTTTCGAGGAGGATAATCTTATTGCGGGGTCGAAGGGCGATCAGCGTTTAACGGGTAACGATACTCCGGTCGAGGCGCCACATGAAGGACTGCTCGACGAGTTAATTTCTAGTCAGCAAGGTGGTGAATGGCCGTCGCTAAAAGACCTTGAGCGGCGCTATATCGAGGCCATACTTGCCGCGCAAGATGGCAATAAGGCGGCGGCCGCGGAAGCGTTGGGAGTGAGTGAGCGTTCTTTATACAGAAAGCTAAAAGGTAAGTGAGTATTTACTATAAAAATAGTATATAGATCGAACTAGACTGGTTTATTTCAAAAGCTACGGAAAAGCTACGGAGAGAGCAATGAAGAAAATTAAGATAGAGCAACATTTCAACCAGTCGGCAGAAGAAGTATGGGCGATCTTCGCCGACGTAACGCGCTGCGACTGGGTGCCGGCAATCGAGAAAATCACGCTAAGTGGCGACGTGCGCAGCTTCGACATGGCTGGGTTAGGCGAGGTTCAGGAGCGAATTATATTGCTCGATGCCGAGCAGCGGAAGCTCCATTATTCTGTTATCAAAGCCCGCTCGGTGTTAGAGCATCATCTCGCCAAAATACACATTACCGAGGCAGGCGAGGGCTGTCATTTCGTTTGGGAGACAGAGATAGCCCCCGATGAATATGCCCCGGCAATAGAGCAGGGCATGCAGTCGGCGTTCGCGCAATTGCAGAAAATTCTCGCGTGAGTCTGAGCTAAATTGGTGCGTGTGAATGCCTAATCGAAGGGTGATGGTGCGTGATAAGCACCGTCGCGGTTTGCGGGTAACGGCGTGTGTTAGGCATTTTCTTATGTGATTGGATTCAAGACGCGAGAGAAATAGCGGGTTTTCAGGCTAGAAGTAGAAAAATTCAACTATTTTCCTCCAAAAAGTGAACTTGGTACGCCAGTTGCAACGTTATTCGCACATACTTGAAAACGCATTCCGATGTGTGAGGAGATTCTCTCCCTCTCTCACCGCATCGATGTGCACCAACCTAGTTTTCAGTATTTTTTTAAACCCGCCAGCGTCTCGCTCGGCGGGTTTTTTTTGTGCAGCGTTTAGCCTTTGGTCTCGCTAAGTCTTAGATGTCCTTGATTCCCAATAGTCCCCATTGCTTGTCTGGCCGCGATAAAGGATGAAGATTGTTGTTGCAGGATCCTAGAACAGCGCGATAATCACGGCATCAACACTCGAGTCCGGTCCATGGTCAGACAGGTAGCAAAGCCCTTCATCAGTGATCACTATGACGACGGCGTGCTATTCGCCAAAATCGCTAAGGAGATCACCGAACAAGGCTTCAGCATTAACCCTGCTGCGGTGCCAATGCCGCTGGTCAGTGCGTTGAGTGACCATGTCGTGTCTATTAACGATGAAAAGTTCTCCGCCGCCGGTATCGGGCGCGGTAAGCGCTTCACCCGCAGCAAGTTTGTGCGCACCGACGAGATCTGCTGGATAGAAGGCGATTCGGAGGCCGGGCGAGATTGGCTCGTTTGGGCGAAGTCACTGCAAACATACCTTAATAGGCATCTGTTACTCGGTTTGTTCTCGTTCGAAAGCCATTTCTCTCTCTATGGTCCCGGCGACTATTACAAACGCCACAAAGATGCCTTCAAGGGCGAGGCGAACCGTGTGCTCTCGCTGGTGCTCTACCTCAATCCGGGCTGGACTGCGGACGATGGCGGCGAACTTGTGCTTTATCCATCAGACGCAGCCGCCGAGCCAGTCGATGCACCGATGCGACTTGCTGCGGGATTGCCCGCAGAGACCAAGGTCACCCCGCTCATGGGTACGTTAGTCCTTTTTCTGAGCGAAGACTTTCCCCACGAGGTGTTGCCCGCCGTTCGCGACCGCTACGCCATAGCAGGCTGGTATCGAGTAAACACGTCGGTAAGCGACAGAGTCGACCCCCCGCGCTAGAGCCTAACTCGGCACGGGAATTTTCAGAGTCTCTTTAACCTGTTCCATCACCACGTAGCTCGTCGACTCTTGCACGCCGGGCAGTGTGAGTAAGGTGTCGCCGAGCAGTTCGCGATACGCACCCATATTGGCGACCCGCGCCTTGATTAGGTAGTCGAAATTGCCCGACACGAGGTGGCATTCTTGCACCGACTCGAGTGTCAGCGCCGCTTCGGTGAACTCGGCGAAAATATCTGGGGACTTGCGCGAGAGGCGAATCTGCACAAAAACCACCAGTCCCGCTTCCAGCTCTGCTGGATTGAGTATTGCGCTATAGCCGCGGATCACGCCGTCGCGCTCCATTCTCTTCACCCGCTCCATGCACGGGGTAGTGGTAAGACCTACCCTGCGGGCAAGCTCGGCATAGCTCATGCGGCCGTTAGATTGCAGCTCTCTGAGTATTTTTCTATCGATTCTTGACAGGCTTTTGGGCTGCTTCATTTTCATATGCCAGATGATTCAACTGATAAATTGCATTCAAAGCAGACTTTATCTCATTTTTGATCGACTATGAAAGAGTATTCGCCAATCACAATCTCTAATCCGCGACTATACTGCGCTCAATTAACGCGGTTAGGCAAATAGCGTGGCAGCATCCAGAACGAGCACCGAGCACGAGTACTTAGAACGATTACCAAGAACAAGCACTGATAACGAGAAGCGAGGAGAGCGACAATGTTAATAGGCGTCCCAAAAGAGATTAAGAACCACGAATACCGCATCGGTCTTACACCAGCAGGTGTGCGCGAGCTGGTTGGCGCCGGACATCAGGTGCTTGTCGAGACTCAGGGCGGCACCGCTATCGGCCTCACCGACGAGCAGTATGCCGACGCGGGTGCTGAGGTTGTCGTTAGTGCAGCCGAGATATTCGAGCGCGCCGAATTAATCGTGAAGGTAAAAGAGCCGCAGCCGAGCGAGTGCAAACAGCTTCGGCCTAACCAAACACTGTTCACCTACCTGCACCTTGCCCCAGACCCCGAGCAGACCAAATTGCTGCTCGCCTCGGGTGCGACTTGTATCGCTTACGAAACGGTAACCGGCCACAACAATTCATTGCCGCTACTCGCGCCAATGAGCGAGGTAGCTGGCAGGATGTCGATACAAGAAGCGGCGCTATGCCTCGAGAAATCTAAAGGCGGCAGCGGCGTGCTTCTTGGAGGCGTGCCAGGTGTCGAGGCGGGCAAGGTAGTTGTTCTTGGCGGCGGCGTGGTTGGCCTGAATGCGGCGCGGATGGCGCTGGGCCTCGGCGCCGATGTCATCCTACTCGATCGCTCATTACCGCGACTTCGCCAGATCGATGAACTGTTCGATGGGCGTATCAAAACGCTCTATTCGACTACCGACGCTATCGAGACGCAGCTTAAATCGGCCGACGCAGTGATCGGCGCGGTGCTGATTCCGGGCGCGTCCGCGCCGAAGCTGGTGACTCGCGAAATGCTCAGCCTAATGAAGCCTGGCTCGGTGCTAGTGGATGTGGCCATCGACCAAGGCGGCTGTTTCGAAACGAGCCGCGCGACGACACATCAGGATCCCACCTATGTGGTCGACGGAATCATTCACTACTGTGTGGCGAACATGCCCGGTGGAGTAGCGCGTACGTCGACGTTCGCGTTAACCAACGCGACACTGCCCTTCGTCATGAGTCTCGCTAAAAAAGGCGCGGAGGAAGCCATGCGTAGCGATGCTCATCTCCTTAATGGCCTCAACGTTTACCGTGGCGTGCTGACTGTGCCAGCGGTCGCCGAAGCGCAGGGGCTCAGTTATGTAGAGCCTGCCGAGGCGCTTCAGCACGGCGGATTGCAGGCTAGCGCGTAGCCTCGATCCACGCATCGATCTTGGCTTCGAGCATGCTCATAGGCAGCTGACCGGAGCCTAAGACTTGGTCATGAAAGTCGCGGATATCGAAGTTATCACCCAAGGCCGCCTCGGCCTTGGCGCGAATCGCTTGGATGCGCAACATGCCGATCTTATAAGCGGTCGCCTGCCCTGGATTATTAAAGTAACGGCGTATCTCCGAGCGAACCGAGGGCTCGGGGCGCGGCGAATTTTCTAGCGCGTATTGCACCGCCTCGTCTTGCGTCCAGCGCTTCGCGTGAATGCCCGTATCGACGACCAAACGCACCGCGCGCCAGATCTCGCCTGATAGGCGTCCGAAATCTGCATACGGGTCTTCGTATCCGCCCATCTCTTTGCCAAGCCCTTCGGCATAAAGCCCCCAACCTTCGCTATAAGCGGTGTAGCCTTTATTGGCGCGGAAGGCGGGTAGACCCTCGAGCTCTTGCTGAATCGAGATTTGCATGTGATGCCCCGGCACGCCTTCGTGATAGGCAAGATTCTCTAAGCGGTGCTTCGACGCTGCGCGCATGTCCGACAGGTGGGCATAAAAAGTGCCTGGGCGTGAGCCATCTTTGGTTCCGCGTGCATAGTGTGCAGCGCCTCCGTCTTGCTCGCGGAACGGCTCTACGCGGCGCACCTGCAGGCCCGCCTTAGGCAAAATGCCAAAGAACTCGGGCAGTTTTTCGTAGGTAGCGGCAAGGATTGCGTCGGCGTCGGCAATATAGGCAGCGCGGCCTTCATCGGTGTTGGGGTGATAAAAGCGGTCATCGTTGCGAATGAAGGTGAAGAAGTCCTGCAGCGATCCTTCAAAGCCGACACGCGCTTTGATCTCTTCCATCTCGGCCTGAATGCGCGCAACTTCGCTGATACCAGTGTCGAAAATCTCATCGGCTGTTAGTGGCAGGGTGGTCATACGCTCGAGGCGCTGCTGATAATATGCCTCGCCATCGGGCAACGACCAAGCGCCTTGGGCACTGTCCGAGACATTCTCAAGATCGGCAGCAAGCCATGCACTAATCTGTTCATAAGCAGGTTGCATCGTGTCAAGAATCGCCGTGCGCGCCTGCTCAAGAAGCGCGTCGGCTCGCGATTGGTCTATCGTGCCCGCCGCAACGAGCGCGTTAAATTTAGTGGTTACGTCGTCCCACAGAGCTGAGCTACCCATCGAATCGAAAGGCTCGCCGCTCGTGATTCTCTCGATTTCGCTCAGTGCCTGCTGATAGTCGAAGAATGGGGCGCGCACACCGTCTTGCGCGGCGAGCTGTGTGCGCGCGAGGTATTGCAGCAGGTAGCGGCCGCTCTGCTCTAGTCGGGAGACATAGTCGAGTGCGTCCTGCTCTGTATCGACGACCTGATAGTTGATGAGGCTATTGGGCAGAGACGCTTGGGGGCCATTGCGACCGAAGATAAACCCGTGGCGGCGGAACGGAATCGATTCTTCGGCCTGAGTGAGTTGATACACCCAAAGATCGAAAGAGCGTTTCGCCTCGTCGTTTAACTGTACGTAATCAAACTCGCTGCGAAGACGCGCAACCGAGTCTCTGCGCCACTCAAGCTGCGCATCGCTAGCAGCTTCGGAAACATCGTCGAGTTCGCCATGGGCGCTTTTGTCGCCCAGACGCGTCTTCGCGAGCGGCGAGAAATCGAGTTCTTGGGCGTATTCGGCATCGAGCCATTCAGTGAGCCGCTGTGATTCGTTTGCCTGGTTCATCGACGCAACCGGCGCGGGCGCTGCAACCGTTGCAGGCGTATCTGCGGGCGCACAGGCCGCTAAATTTAGCGCGGCTAAGAGGCTGAGTAGCACGAGGCGCACACCGTATCGCTGAGTTTTTCTAGCAATCGATGAGTAACATAAAGGCATTGATTTCATTCCTAATTCGATAAGTCGGTGGTGTGATTCGCCTGAAGCGAATCTAAGGCTTAGGCTGAGTGTATGCGGTAGGGCAAGAACCCAAATGGCATAAAACGACGGCAACTGGCCTAACGACGACGTCCGTCTATACTTGCAGAATAAAAGCAAACCGGTGGCGTGTCCATGAGCCAAGTTCGAACCTTGGTTTGTGGATTAACCCCTCAGCCTATTGCATAATCCCGACCCCGCCGATCAATTGGAATTCACCTTATGTGGTTTAAGAACCTTCGCGTCTATACTTTTGCCAAACCTCTCGCTCAATCGTTCGAAGAGATCGAAACGGCGCTCGCCGACAAGCTATTCGAACCCTGTGGTTCTATGGAGAAGGCGCGGCTAGGTTGGGTAAGCCCTTTAGGGCGCGAAGGCGAAATGTTAAGCCATGTGCAGGGCCCTTATTTGATGCTCTGCTCACAAAAACAAGAGCGCCTTCTGCCCGCGGCCGTGGTAAACGAGGCGACTGAGGAGAAGGTTGCTGAGCTAGAAGAACGGCAGGGGCGCAAAATTTACCGCAAAGAAAAGCGCCAGATACGCGACGATGTTTTCGTCACTCTCTTGCCGCGCGCCTTCACGCGCAATCAGCAAACCTTCGCCTATCTGTCGCTTGCCGATAATATGCTGATAGTAAATTCGAGCAGTGCGCCGAAGGCCGAAGAGCTGATTACTCTCCTGCGCGATACACTCGGGTCGTTGCCGGTTGAGATCCCTTCGACCAATCGCGCGCCGGCAGACGTGATGACGCGCTGGCTGCGCGAACAGCACGGCAGCGATAATTTTGTGATCGATGAAGAATGCGAGCTGTTCAATCCTATCGACGGCGGCAATGTCGTGCGCTGTAAAGGACAAGACTTATTCAGCGAGGAGATTCAGGCACACCTTGGTGCGGGCAAACAGGTTAAAAGTTTGGGCGTGACATGGAATAGCGTCGTTAGCTGCGTCTTGTCCGAGGACCTGTCCGTGAAGCGCGTTAAATTTGTGGGCATGAATGAAGAGCGCGATCAGGGCGACGCGGAAACTGCCGCTGAAAAATTCGATCAGGAGTTTGCGGTGATGACCCTGCAGCTCACAGACTTCTTAAAAGATTTTATCGCCGCCTTCGGTGGGCTCGAGCAGGGCGCCGACGCGAGCGCGTAACCACCAAACCCTTTCTCAGTGCAAATTGGATAGCAGCAGGAACCCCCGCGTAAATGGATATTAACAACAAGATCGCCGAGGAACTCGGCGTCATGGTGCAGCAGGTTGCGGCATCGATCGCTCTGCTTGACGAAGGCTCTACCGTTCCCTTTATTTCACGTTACCGCAAAGAAGCGACAGGCGGGCTCGACGACCTGCAGCTGCGAGACCTCGAAGTACGCCTGCGCTATTTGCGCGAACTTCAGGAGCGTAAACAGGCCATCGTGGCAAGCATTGCTGAGCAGGACAAGCTGACGCCCGAACTCGAAAAGAAAATCAATGCGGCTGAGACGAAGTCAATTCTCGAAGACCTATACCTGCCCTACAAAAAGAAGCGCCGCACGAAAGCGATGATCGCGATCGAGGCGGGCATCGAGCCACTCGCAGACAAACTACTAGAGAATCCAACGCTCGAACCCGAGCATGAAGCGGCTGCGTTTGTCGATACCGAAGCAGGGTTTACTGACGCCAAGGCTGTGCTCGATGGCGCGAAACAAATTCTTATGGAGCGCTTCGCCGAGCATCCAGAGCTGAGCGGCAGTCTGCGTAACTATCTCTGGGAAGAGGGCGTGCTGCAGTCTAGAGTTGTCGAAGGAAAAGAGAACGACGCGGCGAAATTTCGCGATTATTTCGACTACGATGAGCCGCTCAAACGGGTGCCCTCGCATCGCGCACTCGCCGTATTCCGCGGCCGCAAAGAAGCCTTCCTACATTCGGCTATCGCCACACCCGCAGCGGTAGCGAATGCCGATAAGACGCGTGCTGACATTGTTCCCGAGCGCGCCGAACTGATGATCGCTCGCACCTTTGGCATCGCCGACGAGGGCAGGGCGGCGGATCGTTGGCTGGCCGAAGTGGTGAAGTGGACATGGAAAATAAAACTCCTGACGCGTTTAGAGCTCGACCTTCTCGGGCAGCTTCGCGATAGCGCAGAGGAAGAGGCTATTCGGGTGTTCGCCGAAAACATGAAAGCAATCCTTCTCGCCTCGCCGGCTGGCAGCAAGGTCACTATGGGACTCGATCCTGGTCTCCGCACCGGTGTTAAAGTCTCGCTTGTCGATGCGACCGGTCAATATTTAGAAGACACGGCGATCTATCCCCACGCGCCCAAAAACCAATGGGACCAGTCGATTGCCGTGCTCGCTGCGCTTTGCGCAAAACATAAGGTCGAACTTATCGCGATCGGTAATGGCACGGCGTCGCGAGAAACCGACAAGCTGGCGAGTGACTTGTTAAAAAGGCATCCCGAACTGCGCGCACAAAAAGCGATGGTCAGCGAGGCGGGCGCTTCGGTGTATTCGGCGAGCGATACCGCACGCGAAGAATTTCCGGACTTAGATGTTACCGTACGCGGCGCGATCTCGATTGCGCGACGCCTTCAAGACCCGCTTGCCGAATTGGTAAAGATCGAACCGAAGTCGATCGGCGTGGGCCAGTATCAGCATGACGTCAGTCAGATTAAATTGGGTCATTCGCTCGACGCCGTTGTCGAAGACTGTGTAAACGCCGTGGGCGTGGATGTGAATATGGCCTCAGCGCCTCTCTTGCGCCGCGTCGCCGGATTAAGCGCCTCGATCGCCACCAACATCGTTGCCTACCGCAACAGCAATGGCGCCTTTAAGACGCGCGCTGACTTAAAAGCGGTGCCACGGTTTGGCGAAAAAAGCTTCGAACAGGCCGCAGGCTTCCTGCGAATAGTTGATGGGGACAATCCGCTCGACGCCTCAGCGGTGCACCCCGAATCCTATTCGGTTGTCGAAAAAATCGGCGCGGCGGGGAAAAAATCGGTGAACGATCTGATCGGCAATGCGAGCTATTTAAAATCGCTCGATGCGAAAGCCTTTGTCGATGAGCGTTTCGGTTTGCCGACTGTGACCGACATTCTTGCCGAGCTCGAAAAGCCGGGGCGAGATCCGCGGCCAGAATTCAAAACGGCAGACTTCAAAGAGGGTGTCGAAAAAGTCTCCGACCTCGAAGAGGGAATGACGCTCGAGGGCGTTATCACCAACGTGACTAATTTTGGCGCTTTCGTCGATATCGGCGTACACCAAGATGGACTGGTACATATATCCGCGCTCTCCCACAATTTTGTGAAAGACCCCCACGCGGTAGTTAAGACCGGCGACGTGGTCAAGGTGAAAGTGATGGAGGTTGACGTAAAGAGGCAACGAATCGGATTATCGATGCGGCTCGATGACGACCCCGCAACACGCCAAGCCGAGTCTGCCAATCGTGGCCGTAATGACGGCGCACGCAACAACAGTCGACAGCAGCCCAAGCAGCGCACGAGCACGCCGGTAAAGACCGGCACCCTTGGCGATCTGTTGAAAGGTGCGATGAGAAAGTAGCGGTATGGCTCTTAAACCAACGATCTACAAAATGAAGTTAGCCCTCACCGACCTTGACCGAGAGGTCTATGAAAACCTGAGCCTAACAGTCGCCTGTCATCCGTCCGAGACGCTCGAACGAATGATGGTGCGCGTGCTTGCTTACAGCCTCAACGTCTGTGATGGGCTTGAGCTGTGTAAAAGCCTAAGCGACACCGAAGAGGCCGACCTCTGGGCGCATTCGCTCGACGGTGCGCTTTCACTGTGGATCGATGTCGGTGAGCCAACAATCGAGCGTATTAAAAAGGTGTCGCGCCTCGCGCCGGATGTCCGCCTTTACAGTTTCAATTCTAAATCGCCGACCTGGTGGGAACTGTCGTCATCCGACATCGCCAAACTACCGATCAGTGTCTTCCGCTTCGATTGGGCGGGCGTGCAGGCACTCGCGAAAACCGTCGAGCGCACAATGGAGTTTTCGATAACGGTAAGCGAAGGCAGTCTGTATGTGTCGACGTCTGCGGGCGATTGCGAACTTCGGCTAGAGCAGTTGCAAGATGGCGCTACTCACAGGCGCTGAATTCTCACCTCTTATTGTTAGAACTCGAATGACTTCTCCTCCCCCCGTGTTCCTGTAGCCGAATAGGCAGGACAGACACCCCCCTGTGTGAATCTTAGACCACAAACTTTCCGCCGCTTCTCCTTCAAAAATACTTTTCAAATTGGTAAGAAAATTCTTGTAGAAGATGCCACATAGGCAGTATAAAGCGCGCGTTGAAACACGTGGTCGTGCTAGCACGCACCGAACTCAGCGCGCTGTTCTTGGGATAAGTGTCTACGTAACTTTCAGACATTTGTTTTGGCAATGTGGACTATCCACATGATTTGGGTTCTCGGCATAAGTCGCCTAGTAAAATAGACAGGCTTCCATTGTCCGCGACCGGTCGTTATTTGGAGAAGATTAACGATGCTTTATCCTGCTAGCTTTGGGGACAATCCCCTTTACCCAAAAGACACAGACTTCCGTGTGATCCGCAAGGACGACACAAATGGTTTCGGCGTTATCTCACTTCGATCGTTCAAGCGTGGCGAAATTGTTGCTGCCATGGCGGGTGAGGTCGTCACTGATATTCGTCAACACACTCTGCAGATAGACGACGAGTCGCATCTGCACGACACCCACTTTTCGGGCTATTTCTTGCATTCGTGCTCGCCAAATATTTCGCTCGATATGCGCAACATGTTAATTACTGCGGTGGAGGACATTCCTGCTAACAGTTATCTCTACATGGATTATGCGGAAACAGAGCAGGTATTGTTCAAGCAGTTCGCTTGCGCATGCGGAAGCGAAAGCTGCCGCGGTTGGATAACGGGCAATCAAGAAATTCATCCAGGCTTCGTTCAAGAAGCCATGATGCGCGGACCCGACGCCGCTTAGAGTAAACGCAAGGTAACAGCAGAGAAAGCAGCGCCGAGTTCGCCTCGCGTGCTGCTTTTTGCGTCTGTGAAAATTTCGCTTCGATAACGATAAAGGGAAATAGCAGAATGATGAACGCAGAAGAGTCACAGCGCTGGTGGCAGCGAGACGATCTGGCTTACAGAGGCGAAGAATTATTCTTTGCTGACAATTCGGTTTCGGTGCTTGCTAAGCGCTTTGGCTCGCCGGCCTTTGTCTATTCGTTTGCTCGCGTGCGCGATAACCTAGAGCGCGTCCACGCGGCACTGCGCGACGCAAACCTGCCTGTTGGCTACACCCTGCTTTACGCCATGAAAGCGAATCGGTTCGCGCCGCTCCTCACGAGTCTTCAACACACGGGGTTATGCGGCATAGATGCCTGTTCGCCGCGCGAGGTTGAGCATGCAGTGAGCTGTGGTTTTAGGCCAGACCAGATCTCGTTTACTGCGGGCAGTCTCTCAAAACGCGACGTCGAAGCACTCGCCTGTTTCGACGGTCTTTTCATTGATTGCGATTCCCTCCACGCGATAAGAACGTGGGGCAAAATTAAGCCGGGTTCGTCGATTGGCATACGGGTGAACCCTGGAATGGGCGTGAGCCGCGCTGATAACGACAAGCTTCAATATGCAGGCACGGCAGCAACGAAATTTGGCATTTACGAAGAGCAGTTATCAGAAGCGCTTGCCTTAGCTGACCGTTACAATCTTAAGATCACCAAAATCCATTTTCACACCGGCTGCGGCTATCTCACCGCCGAACTGCCTCAGTGGGATCGCGTGTTAGGTGCCTGCCTTGAAAAATTTGTTGAACGCTGTCCCGATGTGACCACGGTCAATGTTGGTGGTGGGCTAGGTGTGCCGCATATGGCAAGCGATGGCGTTTTGGACCTTTCGGCTTGGAGTCGAGTGCTTGAAAAGCACTTCGGTCATCGGCAATTGAAAGTCGAACTCGAGCCAGGGGAATACCTACTCAAAGACGCTGGTATCTTGATTCTTGG
>LICD01000028.1 GCA_001438145.1 OM182 bacterium BACL3 MAG-120619-bin3
CGGAGCAATCGTGTTCCGCGCCTCGCCGCCATTAATCACACCCACATTGACCGTCACGCCGCTTTCGTAGTCGGTCATGTTTTCGATCTGCACAATTTTGTAGGCAAGCTCTTTAATGGCTGAGCGTCCCTGTTGGTGCGCGCCCCCTGCGTGGGAGGCGCGGCCATTCACAACGAAGCGCGCCTGACCCAAGCCCTTGCGCGCGCGAGTGAGGCGATTGTTGCCAGAGGACTCATACACCAAGCCGAAGTCATGCAGCGCCGCCTGCTGTTCGACGTATTTACGCGAACTAAGCGAGCCAATCTCTTCGTCGCTGTTGAGCAAGATGCTGATGGCTTTGTCTGCGAGTTCGCCAAAGTGATTAAGCGCTTTTAGCGCATAAAGCATCACGACAAGGCCACCCTTCATATCTGACACGCCGGGGCCGTAGGCAGTATCGCCGTCGCGGGAAAAAGTCTGAAAAGGGCTGTCTACAGGAAATACGGTGTCGACATGACCAATCATAAGCATACGCTTGCCTTCGCCGCTTTTGGTAGCGAGGAGGTGGTCTGCTACGTCGATGGTGTATTCGCTGCCGGGGCAACTTGGCATTTCGATCACGTCGCCTGCCAGCGTGCGTGAGTCGAAGCCCAGTTGCAGGAGTTCGGTATTGAGCAAGCCAATCACCTCAGCGACGCCGGCTTTATTGAGCGTGCCCGTGTTGATGTTAGTTAATCGCTCTAACAGCGTGACCATATCGTCTTCTTGGTCTGCGACCCAGCTAACCATTTCGCGCTCTTGAGTCGATAGCGCAGACTCGACCATGGCCGATTGTGCAGCGCCCGTCTGAATTAAGAGCGCCTGAGTGAAGAGTAAGCTTGCGCTAAGCAGGCGCAGCGGAATGCCGTGGAGGCGCCGAGTAGATGATCTATGCATGCGGAGGGTTCCGTAGTTGAGTGGCGGGGGCGGCGCCGGTTTTCGGATAAATGTATGCCCTTGTAATGGACGTCAAACGCGTCTTGTCTCGATAGAGTACACTAGGTAAAAGCTAGCACGGCAGGCTCCTTGGGTCACGGCCGGTGGGTATTTTTGCATTCGGAAATGGGATATTTGGCATGACAGTGATCGAGCCCGAGGTGGGCAGCACCATCCTAAGCATTCAGCAACTCAGCAAGGTCTATGCGGGTGGATTCGCTGCACTAAAATCTGTCAGTCTCGACATCAAAGCGGGCGAGATAATCGCGCTGCTCGGGCCGAACGGCGCGGGCAAAACCACGCTGATTTCGACAATATGCGGACTCGTTCAGCCTAGCAGTGGACGCGTGCTCGTCGCGGGCCACGACATCACTACCGATTACCGAATCACCCGCTCGCTCATCGGGCTGGTGCCACAGGAACTCACCACCGATTCCTTCGAGACGGTGTGGAACACGGTCTCATTCTCGCGTGGGCTTTTCGGCAAGGCACCCGACCCCGCACACATAGAACGCGTGCTGCGGTCGCTGTCGCTGTGGGATAAAAAAGACAATATGCTGCGCACGTTGTCGGGTGGGATGAAGCGCCGCGTGTTAATAGCCAAAGCGCTGTCACACGAACCGCGAATTTTGTTTCTCGATGAACCCACAGCCGGCGTCGATGTGTCGCTGCGCAAAGACATGTGGGCAATCGTGAGTGAGCTGCGCGAGAGTGGGGTCACGATAATTCTCACCACGCATTACATCGAAGAGGCTGAGGAAATCGCCGACCGCATTGGCGTCATCAACCACGGCGAATTGATTTTGGTTGAGGAGAAGCGCGCGTTAATGGCGAAGCTGGGCAAAAAACAGCTCGAACTCGAGCTGTTCGATCCGCTCGAAGCACTGCCTGCGAGTCTTGCACCTTTTGGACTCGAGCTGTCTGCCAACGGCCTCAAGCTTATCTACACATTCGAGACCACCGAGTCGGGCGAGAATAATATCTCGAGCGTGCTAGAAGCACTGCGTGAGGCGGGTATTACCTTCAAAGACCTGCACACCTCGCAGAGCTCACTTGAGGAGATTTTCGTGGGGCTGGTTAATCAGCCCGCCAGTAAACCCGTGCAGGGAGCAGCAATATGAGCAAGCTATTGAGCAATGTAATGAATTATTACGCGGTGCTGGCGATCTATAAATTTGAGATGGCGCGCATGCGCAGAACCTTGCTGCAGAGTATTGTGACGCCGGTGCTTACGACGTCTTTGTATTTTATTGTTTTTGGCGCGGCAATCGGCTCACGTATTCAAGAGGTGGGTGGCGTCGGCTATGGTGCGTTTATTGTCCCCGGGCTTATTATGCTGAGCCTTTTGACTAACAGCATCAGCAACGCGTCGTTTGGAATCTATTTCCCCAAGTTTTCGGGCACAGTGTATGAGGTGCTGTCGGCGCCGGTGTCGACACTCGAAGTGGTGCTCGGCTATGTCGGCGCTGCGGCGACTAAAGCGATAATCCTCGGCCTAATAATCCTTGCGACGGCGGGGTTTTTTATAGAGCTGCGTATCGCACACCCGTTTATTATGCTTTTGTTTATTGTGCTCACGGCGCTGTCGTTTAGCCTCTTCGGCTTTATTCTCGGTATCTGGGCCGACAATTTCGAGAAACTGTCTATTGTGCCGGCGCTTGTTATCACGCCGCTGGTTTTCCTTGGCGGCAGCTTCTACTCCACCGATATGTTGCCGCCCCTGTGGCAGAGCATCTCGCTCATGAATCCGGTGCTCTATCTGGTCAGCGGCCTGCGCTGGAGCTTCTATGAGATATCGGAGGTCAACGTGTGGGTGAGCCTCATCGGTGTGAGTGTGTTTCTTGTGATCTGCCTAGGCGTTGTCTACGCGATATTCCGTACCGGATATCGCTTACGGCCGTAGGGCTTTCATTGGTTGAGCGCTCTTGGTAAATCTGAGTGCTGTAGCGAAACAACACGTTAGTGGCGTACTCACTTGGTGAAGGCGAGGCGAGGCTATATACTCAAACGCTACTCGAAAGACCCAAAACATCAATAAGCGGCTATAACCGCTACTCGGGAGAACGTACCATGCCTACCCTCGCCATCGTCAATGTCGCGCTATTTGCGGGGCTTTTAGGTGTTCTCTATCAATTTGGTCAACGCGAAAACTGGACGCTTTCGCGCCGTGTTCTGCTTGGGTTAATTGGCGGCACAGTTTTCGGCTTTATCCTTTCGGCGGCCTACGGCGATAATCAGGCGGTTCTCGATTCAACACTCGAGTGGACCAATATTGTAGGATCGTCTTATGTGTCTTTGCTGCGGATGATTATCATGCCGCTGATCCTGATTACTATGATCGCCGCGGTGATCAAGGTAGACGAGATTAAGTCGCTCGGCAAAATCGGCGGTACGGTCGTCTCGGTACTGATAATTACGACCGTGATTGCAGCGCTCGTGGGTGTTGGAATTGCCTTGCTCTTTAATCTCAATGCTGCAGATCTCGGCGCTGGCGCACGCGAACTGGCGCGCGCTGAGGTGCTAGAGGCGCGTCGTGCCGCTGGCGCGGATTACAGTGTCATCGGTACGCTAACTAATCTCGTGCCTAATAACATTTTTGCCGACCTAGCGGGATCGCGTCCGCTGTCGATTATCGGCGTCGTGGTGTTCGGCCTCTTGTTCGGTATAGCGGCTGCCTTGGTAGGCGAAGAGAACCCAGAGCGAGGCGAGCAAATCCGCAGCTTCATCGACACAACCCAAGCGGTTGTTATGCGGCTCGTTAAAATCGTTATCTCACTCACCCCCTACGGCGTGCTTGCGCTAATGACCCGCGTCATCGTGACCACCGACGGCAGCGCAATTCTCAACCTCATTAGTTTCGTCGTCGCATCCTATATAGCCATTGCTATCATGTTCGTCGTGCATACGGTGCTTATTGGCCTGTTCGGCGGCAACATTCGCAGTTATTTCCAAAAGGTTTGGCCGGTGCTGACCTTCGCCTTCGTTACTCGCAGCTCGGCGGCGACTATTCCGCTCACGATTCGCGCGCAGATCGAAGAGCTGAACGTGCCTGCACCTATCGCCAATATCGCCGCCTCATTCGGTGCGACGATTGGGCAAAATGGCTGTGCAGGCCTCTATCCTGCAATGCTCGCGGTCATGGTAGCGGCCTCTGGAGGCACCGAGATCTCATTCGAATTTGTGATTTCTCTGGTGTTAATCGTGGCTATTGGCTCGTTTGGCATCGCCGGCGTTGGTGGCGGCGCGACGAACGCAGCGCTCGTGGTGCTGCCCGCACTGGGTTTCCCCGTGACTATCGCCGCACTACTAATCTCGATCGAACCGCTTATCGATATGGCGCGCACTGCGCTTAACGTTAACGGCTCTATTACTGCTGGCATCATCACGTCCAAATTCCTCGGCTCGAAAGACGCCGATGGCGTGTTAGCCGAATCCGACGTCTAAGGTTTCATTCGCGGCTTATGCCGCGGTAGACTTGCTGACCAAGATAAAAAGGGACGCCGAAGCCACGCTGGCTGCTCAGACAACTCAGACCACTGTACATAAAAGGAAATTTGCCCATGTTCAATCGCGTTAAATCACTACTCGCACTCACTGTGCTCGCAACATTTGGCTTCGCTTCGGTGGCAACCGCCGACGAGATCGTTCGTACAGGCGAAGGCCGCAATTTCTATAACAACATCTCTATCCCTGCGGGCGCAGAGACGCTCTACTTAAGCGGTTCGGGCGCTAGCCCCATGGAAGACGGCAGCTGGGGCGACATGGAGCAGCAGACGGTCGACACGTTTAATAAATTCAAAGAGACGCTAGAATCACAGGGATGGTCGATGGAAGACATCGTTCAGGTGCGCGCGTTCGCTGTTGCGGGCCCCTATGGCGAACTCGATTTCGCCGGTTTTAACAGCGGCTACCAGCAGTTCTTTGGCACTGATGAAAACCCTATGAAGCCTGTGCGCTCTTTCGTTCAGATCGCAGGTTTGGTTGTCGAAGGTTGGTTGATCGAGATCGAAATTCGCGCAGCACGCATGCCAAAGTAAGCGCCTCGTCTCGCGCCTAGAAGGTGTGATCCATTAAAAACCCTCGTCGGAAACGGCGGGGGTTTTTTTATAACTTAGCGCTGTGAAATAGGACTAGGGTATTAGCGCTCGGATTTCCCGTTTAAAGTCGGCGGGACTGATGCCTGTTACCGAGTCGCGCTCGATAGCGACAATGCCCTCGGCGGTATTGGGGTCTGCGGCAATACGCAGAGGTGATCGCGCGCGCGTTTGCGCTGGCAATTGCGTCGTCGAAGCGCCTAATGATCCTGATGCACCCGAAGCCCCTGAGGGAGTAGTCGTCTCGATTGGGGAGACGGCGATAATCGGTTTAGCGTCGACAGTTGTCATGCTATCGACACCGCCGTTAGTGGTTATAAGATAATGCCCCTGCGACCAGCCGAGCAGAGGATTAATTAAGTCTCGGCTTAACGACTCGACAAAATAAACGCCGCGCTCGCCCAGTTTTGGAAGACGCGAGCCGTTTACCTCGAGCACCTCGCCATTCAATGTGCCACCAAGAAACTTAAGTTCGATATCGATGGCACCGGCGTCGCCCTTAAGCGTATCGATAACGCGAAAGGTGACAAAGGTGCTCACCATGCCGCGGCTTCCAGATCGCTGCGCTTCTACCGCGATCACTTCGCCTTCGAACACAAACTCCGCTTGCTCGCTCAGGCTATTAACCGAAAGACTCAGCAGCGTAGTGCCAAATGCGCTAGTTACGGCGAAGGCCGCGAGCAGGAAGCCAGCGCCAATCAATGCCAGCGCTGCTTTGCTAGACGAGCGTGCGTTAGTCATTTTCCTGTCGCTCCGTGGCAGAGTATTTGATCTTTCTATTTTTATGTTGAGCCATCATCTGGCGCTACCGCCTCTAACGAATTAAGCACTAAGGCTCGATCAACCAGGTTTGATGTATTTTGGGATTACGATGGAAATCGCGGTCCAGGCTCTGGCGGCTGAAGTCTTTAACGCGGTAGCGCAATGCGATCTCGGCATCGAGCTTAAACCCGCGGCAGTTGTTTGAGAAGATGAGCAAGCCCCCCGACGCTAACCGCGCCATGCAGCCGGTGATCAGTTTGGCATGATCTCGCTGAATATCGAGCACATTGTCGGTCTTCTTCGAGTTAGAAAATGTGGGCGGGTCGAGAAAAATGAGATCAAACAACCCTTTTTCGGCGTCTTCGTCGCTCGCATCGAGGCTCGGCGGGCGTCTATCCACCAAGGTTTCGAGGAACGCGACGCAGTCGGCGCGCTTGAGCTTATGCCGCTTACCGCCAACTTTATTCTCTTGGTAGTTACGCCTAGCCCATTCGAGATAGGTGTTCGACATATCGATGCTCAGACTCGATGTTGCGCCACCTAATGCTGCGTGTACGCTAGCCGTGCCGGTGTAGCAGAACAGATTAAGAAAACGCTTCCCGCGCGCTCTCTCAAAAATGAAGCGGCGTATCGCTCGATGATCCAAGAATAGCCCGGTATCTAGATAGTCTGTGAGGTTTACATAGAGCTTGGCTCGACCCTCGCGAACGCTAAAAAACTTACCCTGATTATCCTCGACCTCATACTGCTTGGAGCCGCGCTGGCGCTCACGTGACTTAATAGTAAGCACGCGAGCCGGAACGTTAAGCACCTCTTGCAACGCGAGAAGCATCCCTTCGCGGCGCGCTTCAACCTTAGCCGGGTCGATCTTAGCAGGTGCTTGATACTCGGCTATATGTACGCGCTCGCCATACAGATCAACCGCGAACGCAAACTCGGGAAGGTCGGCATCATAGAGCCGATAACAATCGATTCCCTGCTGCTGTGCCCACTTACCAAGGACGCGAAGGTTTTTTTCTAGGCGATTTTTGAGATCGGTTATGTCGGTCATCATCAGTTTTTCATCAAGGGCAGGGCAGCCATGATACGACAAAGCGTGAGTGAGTTGGACAAACTATGCGATTTATCCGGTCTGCTACTAGACCTATAGATTTTGTCCTAAAAGGATTTTTGTCATGGAACAAGAGCTCGCACAATTCACCGCCATTTACGCCCAGATAGTAGCCTACCTTGTGGAGTACAGCTTCCAAATCGTCGGCGCAGTCATCGTTTTTCTCATCGGGCTATTCATCAGCAGAAGAGTCGGTGCGCTCATACTCGCTCTCTGTAAACGTAAGAACCTCGACATTACCCTAAGCAGATTCTTCTCGAGCAGCGCCCGCCTCACCGTCGTTGTTGCCACTCTGATCATCGTACTGCCTAAAATAGGCATTCAGATAACGCCCTTTATCGCGGCGATCGGCGCAGTAGGTCTTGGCGCTGGTCTTGCGGTGCAGGGGCTTCTTTCAAACTACAGCGCGGGTCTGAGTATCATCTTCACGCGCCCGTTTGTCGTCGGAGACACGATAAGAGTGAGAGGTGTATGGGGCATTGTCGAAGAGGTTCACCTCTCACATACCGTCCTCACCAACGAAGATGGCGAGATTATCACCATCCCAAACAAGCACATCGTTGGGGAGATCATCCATAACTCTCAGGCGGATACCGTACTCGAGCTTACTGTTGGCGTCGCATACGACAGTGATATCGACATCGCAATTTCAGCGGTGCGCACCGCCGTGTCACGAATCGAAGGGCTAAGCACAGACAGAGTCTCGCAAATCGGCATCGCTAGATTCGGCGACAGCGCGATTGAGATTGAGGCACGCGTCTGGGTGCAGACCCGTAAATTTCATGAGGCAAGGTTCGAAGCAAACTACGTAATCAGCGGGGCGCTAGACAAAGCTGGGATAGGTATTCCTTTTCCGCAGCGTGTTGTTCGGTTAGTTAGGCCGAGAAATTGAGCAAAATATAGCCTAATTGGGGCTTTAGTAAAGCAAGCAATCCAGCTGATCAGCAAAGAGAAATCATATTAACCGGAAACTTGGTAGGAAATTTAATCCGAGCTAATAAATGCTGCCACAATTATCAAGTATCACTTTTATGAACTATATAAATGTCTGTAGGAAGAGCCTGCGATCAATAAAGTTCTCACAAGGATATTGAGTATGAAAACTGAAAGATTAGAAAACTCCAATTTCAAATTCAGCAACAGAGGATTTTTAGTTGCACTAGCGGCATCGTCGATGCTCCTGATGAATAGTTTCAACTCTATGGGTAAATACAGTGCCGGGTTAAAAGAGATTACTTTTGTTCCAAAAACTTACGCTGATGATGCAATGATAATTCAATTGTGCAAAGAGGCGGCCACAACTGCCCATAATGACAGAATGCTGAGTAGTAGGGAGCGAGCCGACGGTCTCCAAAATGTAACTATTGGAACGTCTGTTGGATTTAGTATAGCTGCTGTGGCAGTAGGTGGACTTGCGCTGACACCTTTGGTGCCGATAGTTTTGGTTATCGGCGGCATTGAGTACAGTTGGATGCAATCTCAAGTAAGCACGCAACTAGCTGAGGCGGAGGCTAGATCGTCAAATCAAATGGCTGCGGATCATGTTAAGTGTGTTGAAGACCACGCAATTCTCGTGACAGAGTTAAACGTCCTTGACCAGGCCGAGACGAATATTCAATTCAACTACACATCAGGTGCCCTGCTAGGTGGCTTGGTTGATATGCCGAATGGAAAGACGCCGGTAACCTCTGCAACCCTTATACGATAGTATTTTTCTGAGAAATAACCCAAGGAGATCAACACGTGAAAAATTGGAATTTTAAAGTCAACTTATGGAAAGTAAGTATCAGCGTGGTTTATTTTTTTTCTTTCATTAGTTTCTCTGTCGTTTTTCTTGGGTATTTTGGTCATTCGGATGAAGAAAATAATAATCGAATCGAAAATAATAGTGCAGTCGAAATGCAAGTGAAACTAATAGAAGTAACCGCTTCTATTGATAAGAAAGAAAATGAAACGGCAAAAGATCAAAGAAGCAAACTAAAATTAATGCAAGTTGATAACGAAGAGAAAGAAAAATTAGGTGCTTTCATGAGCGCACTTAGTCTATTCGAATCAGGCTATTTTTATGACATAGCCGAGTCAATTTTTAACTCAAAAGAATTTGAAGAATATAGAGAATTGGCCGGAGACTCTTTGAAAGTACCAACCCACTCAGACCAAGATAAAATCTCTCTAATTGTAGGTGGTGAATTCGAAATGCTCTGGCGTGAACCATTAGAGTCTCTGTCTCTTACTGATTTCGAGAAAGCATCTGTAGGTCAATTAATTTATAACGATATTACACTCCGTGCCGAATTGAACACCATGCTCGCTAATTTTGAAATTAGTAGGCGAGAATATGAGATCGAATTAGCTGGATTGCCAAGTTTATATGCAAGTTTGGAGTCGCATATTAGTTTAAGCGATATAGATCAATTGAAGAATGCACAAGGTCAAGTGGCTCGCGAGAGGGACTTCAGCCCGGAATTATATTCCGCGCTGGAAGACATGAAGAAAAATCCTGCCTACAGTATGGTCTATTCTGATGATTTCGAAGCTCTGGAAAATTATCTTTCTTCAGGATTAGACGTAGGCCAAACTAGGTCATCAAAACCTGATTTTAGCCTCATCGATGCCGCGGTTAGCATGAGATCTCCTCGGATAGTTCGGCTGTTGATCGACTATGGTGCAGATATCAATACGATCGATGCCGATGGTGATACACCGCTTCATCGTGCGGCAAGCCAGGGTAGCCTAGAAATTATCAAAGCCTTGCTTAATGCTGGAGCCGATGTTGATGCTAAGAATGATATGGGGCTGAAAGCGGCAAGCGTCGCGAAGATTGCTGAGCTGTCTTCGTTAGATGAAAATTTCGATATTATTGTTCAGCTTCTTAAATCTTCGGAAGAAGGTTGAACTCAAGGGTACGTCAGCTACTTTTAGAACCTCTGCTCTCTTTCCAGCCATTCGTCACCTTATGCTTCTCCCGTCCTTTTGATGTATTCTTTCTCATCAACAAGTCCTCAAGGTTCATGGATTCGAGCCATTTATGAAGGACTAGAATTCTATTTGAGTGAGAGCCTACAATGCCATACCTCCCCGCCGTCGAACTTGAGTGGCCCAAGGGCCTGTCCGTCACCGCCTCTGTAATCTGGTTGCACGGTCTCGGTGCCGACGGTAACGACTTTGCACCAATCGTCCCCCAACTTAATTTGCCAGCAGGTGTCGGTGTGCGCTTCATTTTCCCCCATGCGCCTTCTATTCCCGTCACGATCAACAACGGGTATGTCATGCCAGCCTGGTATGACATTAAATCGATGGATGGCGGTCGTCATGTAGATACTGAGCAGATCGAGCAATCGGCAGGGTGGGTGCACGATCTCATCGAACGTGAAATCGAACGTGGCGTAGCGCCGGATCGCATAGTCATAGCCGGTTTCTCGCAGGGCGGTGCGATCACCTACGAGGCAGCGCTGAGCTATCCCAAGCGGCTTGCAGGCATGATGTTGCTGTCGACGTATTTCCCCACCGCACAGACGGTAGAGATGGATGCAGTGCAGGCAGGCTTGCCTGCACTCATCTGCCACGGCAGCCATGATCCGGTGGTTGTCGAAGGTATGGGTCTCGAGGGTAAAGCGCGCCTCGAGGCACTGGGCTTTACGCCCGAGTATAGAACCTATCCGATGGAGCATGCGGTTTGCCCGCAAGAGATTGCGGACATAGGCGTATGGTTATCAAAAGTGCTTGCGTAAGAATCTTCTATTAAGCCTTGACCTTAGAGTAAGCTCTAAGGGTTATACTCGTCCTATCAAACGACGCAGTGTCTGCGTCTAAACGTGGGAGGCTTCGATAAATCATGAAAATCAGTCAGTTATCAGCGCACTGCGGGCTGTCGGCGCATACGCTGCGTTTTTATGAGAAAAACGGGCTTATCGAGTCGAGCGAGCGTAGCGCCTCGGGGTATCGGCGCTACAGTGACGCAGACATTCGCCGTGTTGAGTTTGTAAAGACGGCGCGAGACGCAGGTTTTTCTTTAGATGAGATCGCGCAGCTGCTGTCTATTCGCTTGGACCGTGATCATCACACGTGCGAGGAGGTCACCTCGATCACTCGTCACAAATTAGAGTCGATCAACGAAAAAATAGCGCAGTTGGAGGAGATCCGGCAGAGTCTGCAACTGCTGCTCAAAAGCTGTGATGGAGGCATGGACAGCGCTGTGCATTGTTCGATTATCGAAGCACTTGATGCCGGCAAAGTACCCATTGAGGAGGCAAATGCATGAGTAACTTATTGAGCATATTCTGGAATCTCGTCATTGAGAGCGCGCCTTGGCTACTTTTGGGTTATTTCATTGCAGGGGTTATCAAACAGGTTATTCCGAGCGAGTGGGTGCAGAAGCAACTCGCTAAGCCGGGGCTGCTGTCCATTACCAAAGGCGCGTTGATCGGCGCGCCATTGCCGCTGTGTTCTTGTGGGGTCATACCCACCGCGCTTGCCGTGCGCAAGGCCGGAGCGTCGAAGGGCGCGACGGCTTCGTTTCTCGTTGCCACACCCGAGACTGGCGTAGACTCCATCGCGTTTTCCTACGCGATGCTGGGGCCAGTTTTCGCGATCGCGCGTCCAATCGGAGCGTTGGTGAGCGCGGTTGTGGCAGGCGTGTTAGTCAACACTCTGGACTCGGAGGAAGAGGCTGTGGATACCGCGCCAGCACCCAAGAGCTGTTGCAGTATGAATAAAGAGTCTGTGGTGGTTGCCGCACAGCCGAGCCTCGGCGAGCGTTTCGTGCAAGCATTTCAGTATGGTTACGGCAGAATGATTTCCGACACAGCCAAGTGGTTATGCATCGGCCTCGTAGCGGCGACATTGGTGACAGCGTATGTCCCGCAGTCGTTTTTCTTGCAATGGGGTGACGGGGTCGTCGCAATGCTTGTCATGGTGATTATCGGTCTGCCCATGTATATCTGCGCGACAGCATCGACTCCAGTTGCGGCGAGTCTGCTTTTTGCCGGTATTTCTCCCGGTGCTGCGCTGGTATTTATGCTTACCGGGCCTGCGACCAATATCGCAACAATGGGTGTTATTAAAGAGCAGTTGGGCAGTCGTTCGCTTGTCGCTTACCTGCTTGGTGTTATCGTCACTGCGATCGCGGCGGGTCTCATACTCAATCAGCTCTATGCGATATTCGGTTGGGAGCTTCAATTAGCGGCAATGAGCCATGGTGAAGAGACCGCGCTCTGGCGGCAGTTCGCGGCGGTCGCGCTGTCGCTGCTTGTCGCGCGCGTGTGGGTTAGTAGTCTACTAAACAAGTTTCGGCCGAGTACGCCATCCTTAGGCGCCGCAGCATAGTTAGGCGCCGCAGCATAGTAAGGCTCGGTTACTCTCAAGAATCCGCCTAAGAGGGGCCGCTTGAGTTTAGGGTAATGGACAGGCGTGACTTTAACGCCTGCCAACAATCCTCTGGTTCGTATCCAACTCGAAAACGGTATCGGCGATTGAAGGCAGTAGTAAGAGGCAGTGCCGTGTAAGCCTCTCGAAATGCTGAACAAAACGCGCTATCTGTGTCTCGCTCATTAACGCGTTTGCTTGTTTAACCGAATGTAAGCTTTGCGTTGCTTTCGAGTCGTCACCATCCTGCCGCGCTTTATCTTTAGGCGTTTTGTAGCTTTCGCGCAGGCGTCTCTCTTGCTTGTTACGCCAGTTCGACACACAGTCAAAGGTGGGAGCCTCAAGGAAGAGCAGATTGTCGATTTGGCTAAAAAGAGTCTGATAGTCGCCTGCGAGCTGCTCGTTCACAAAGCCTCGCCAGCGCCCATCCGAGTCATATTCACGCTCTAAGCTGTTACAGGTACTAGTGAGCTCGCTCGCCGATTGCGGCGTGACACCCACACACCAGCCTTCGAAAAGCACGATGTCGGCGGCGGGGCGATCTTGTCGCGAGACAAGCACAGGCCATTCCGCACGCGGCAGTGGATTGTCGGTTGCTTTGTCGAAGCGGGGCAGGGGAATACCATCAGAGTGTTTGGTATCAGTTAGCGCCGCAAGGGTGGCGAGAGCAAGCGGAATGTCATGCGTGCCGGGCACACCTCGCGTGGCCAGCAGTGGATGCACTGTTGATGCAAGCGTTAATCTCTGTTGTCTACTGAGATAAAAGTCGTCGATTGATAGCCTTGCGACGACTAGGCCCCGAGCTGACAGCAGCGACTCAAGGAGTTCGCTCGCGGTTGACTTGCCGCTGCCTTGGCATCCGTTAACGCCCACAACAAAGGGCGATGCGCCAGTTGATTCGCTGCGCGCGAACGCAGCCACTAATTCATCGACGAGAGGGACAAACCAGCGCTCGGCGTCGTCTGCATAGCTCGAAGGCAGAGCATGGGACTCAACAAAACGCTGGATAACGTGTGTATGCATTGTGTAAATCAACCTTTGTCTCTGCTCAGCACGATAAGTCTTTTACGTGCTTGGCTTCACGGCGTATCCTTAAGAAAGATTACCGCATTGAGCATTGAAAAAGCAGCAATATGAATTCGACACTAATACCTGAAAGACCGCTCCTTATCTCACCCACTCTCGCAGCCACCATCGGGCTAGAGGAGACAGTGATGCTGCACGTGCTTGGTGAGCTTATTGCAATGCGTCATGTGCTCGCAGCGCGGGGTGCGGAGCACGAAAAATGGGTAGAGCTTGATGCCGACCAGCTGCAGAGCGTGTTGCCTTTCTGGGCGCCAATCGATATTCGCCGAATTCAGTCTAACCTTCGAGAGCTCGGTTTGCTCAAAGTCTCGGAGGGCGCATCCCATCTTGCGCAGCGGTTCGAGATAGACGACGGCGTAATGGCGACGCAGAACCCAAGGCAACAGCCGGCAGCCGTTCCAGTGGCTGCGCAGGCTTTTGTTGGCGACAATGACGCCGCAAGTACCGAAATGGCAGCGCCCCGGCAGGGCCTCCCTGTTTATGGATCCTCTGCGAACACGCATGCGGCAAGTGCGCAGCAGAGGCAAACGAATGGCGCGGCGACACTAATTCCAGCTAACTGGCAGCCAGAAGCCACTTGGATAAAACAATGTCAGCAGCACAATATTCCCGAAAACTTTCTTCGGGATGCGCTCCCAGAGTTCGTGCAGTATTGGCGTGACCGCGGTCAGGCGCGCTTCTCTTGGGGCAACGCTTTTTACAAGCACGTGTTAAAGCTGTGGCGCGAAGAGCAAACCCGCCGCGGCGCGTTCGAGCAAGTTAGCGAGATGTCTGCCGCATGGCGACCGAGTTCACCGGCGCTGTCGATACTTCATAACGCAGACGTGAATCCGCACTTTATCGAAGACGCGATTCCCGAATTCGTGCTCTATTGGGAGGAGCGCGGCGCGAGTTCGGGCCCTTGGAATACACGATTTATCGAGCATGTTCGCAGGCAATGGGCACGCTGCAGCGCGATGCAGGGTTTCGACGATACCCCAAGGCCAATCGCTGCTAACTGGACGCCCAGCGCCGACTTTTACGAGACCCTTCAGCTTGCCGAGATCGATGCCGAATTTGCCAATGCTCGTGTCGCCGAGTTTGTTCTATACTGGCGCGACAGTCAGCAAGCCAAGGCGTCTTGGAATACGACATTTCTTCAGTTTGTTAAGGCCGAGTGGGCGCGTAAACTTCAGCGCGATGCACAGCAACCAAGCCGCGGCATGAGCACGAGAGGAGGACAGAATGCAGAAGATCGACGCGATGGTAGCGCAGGGACGAGCAGCGTTGCAGAACGACTCCGACAACTCGACGACCGCAGTTGGGCAAGCTGATTTGGCGCAGCCAGAAAGAAGCAGTGCCTCGTCCTCGCCGTCGGATGATCTCGATCATATCGCAGCGATAAATAGGGTGTTCTCGCAGCTACAGTTTGCCTACCACAATCAGTATTATCGCGCGTTTCCCGATGTCGACAGCGAGACGATCGCGAAAAAATATTGGCTTAGCTGCCTCGAAGACTATGCGCCTCAGCAGATTGTCGCAGCAACCAAAACTATTGTACGAAGTCAGACCTTTTTACCTAGCCTCGCCGAGCTGATAAAGGCTTGTGAACGCGGGGGCGACCTGTTCGGCTTACCAAGCGCACGCGACGCTTATTTTGAAGCGTGCTCTGCACCCTCACCGAAGAAAGACTTTGCGTGGAGTCATCCCGCGGTCTATTACGCGGGCCGCGCGGCAGGGTGGTATACGCTCGCAAACGAGGGGCAACGCCGAGGGCAGCCGATTTTCGAGCATCATTATCAGGTGTTTTGCCGACGCGTGATGCGCGGCGAAAACCTCGAAGGGCTTTCGCCGACACCCTTGCCTAGCCGCGTGAATAAACGACTCGATCCTGCCGAGGCGAAAGCGCGATTCGCAAAACTCCGAGCCGAGCTAGAGCTTTAGTAGTCGGCTCGGCTTGCTTAGAAGCGCATTGCACCGGGGTTTTTCAAGTCGCTGTCGCAAATTTTAGCCGCCCAGCTTCTTATATTTTATTCGAGTCGGCTCCGCGCCATCACCAAGGCGTTTCTTGCGATCGACCTCGTAGTCGCTGTAATTGCCTTCATGCCACACCACCTGACTGTCGCCTTCGAAGGCGAGGATGTGAGTGCAGATGCGGTCGAGGAACCAGCGGTCGTGCGAGACCACAATGGCGCAACCAGGGAAGGTCAGCAGCCCTTCTTCAAGTGCGCGTAGGGTCTCAACGTCTAGGTCGTTGGTCGGTTCGTCGAGCAGCAACACGTTACCACCGCGCTTGAGAAGTTTTGCCATGTGCAAACGGTTGCGCTCGCCGCCCGAGAGGTCTTTCACAAATTTTTGCTGATCGCCGCCGCGGAAATTAAAGCGGCTCGCATACGAGCGCGACGACACTTCGTAGCGGCCGATGACGAGTTGCTCGTTGCCGTCGGAGATTTCCTGCCACACTGTGTTGTCGCCGTTAAGCGCATCGCGGCTCTGATCGACATACGAGAGCTGAACCGTATCGCCTAGCTCAATGCTGCCGCTGTCCGGCTTTTCGTCGCCCACGAGCATGCGCAAAAAGGTAGTCTTGCCCGCTCCGTTGCCACCGATTATGCCAACGATGCTGCCTTTTGGAACACTGAAGCTAAGATCATCTATCAGCGTTTTCTCGTCGAATCCTTTGCAAAGGTTGTTTACCTCGAGAACCTTGTCACCAAGACGGGCGCCCGGTGGAATGTACAATTCTTGCGTTTCGTTGCGGGTTTGAAACTCTTGCGAATTAAGCTCTTCGAAGCGAGCGATACGCGCTTTACTCTTGCTCTGGCGGCCTTTAGGATTCGCGCGCACCCATTCGAGCTCGGCCTTAATGGTTTTCTCATGAGCCGCTTGCTGCTTTGCTTCGGTCTGCAGTCGCGCCTCTTTGGCTTCGAGCCAATTCGTGTAATTGCCTTCGTACGGAATGCCATGACCGCGGTCGAGCTCGAGAATCCAGCCGGCTGCATTATCAAGAAAATAGCGATCGTGAGTAATCGCGACAACAGTACCCGGATAGTCTTGGAGAAAGCGCTCCATCCACGCCACGCTCTCGGCGTCCAAGTGGTTTGTTGGCTCATCGAGCAGGAGCATATCGGGCTTAGACAAAAGAAGCCGGCAAAGAGCAACTCGCCGTTTCTCGCCGCCAGATAAATGTGCAACTTTGGCATCCCACGGCGGCAGCCTCAACGCGTCGGCGGCGCGCTCTAGTATCCTATCGACTTCCCAGCCATCGACAGCATCGATCTTGGTTTGCAGATCGCCCTGCCTTTCGAGCAGCGTGTTCATTTCATCGTCGCTCATTGGCTCGGCGAATTTGTCGCTTATCGCATTAAATTCTTCGAGCAGCGCCATGATTTCGCCAAGCCCCTGTTCGACGTTGCCACGCACGTCAACCTCTTCATCTAGCTGTGGCTCTTGCGGCAGGTAACCGATATTGATGTCTGCCTGTGGGCGAGCCTCGCCATTAAATTCTTTGTCGACGCCAGCCATGATGCGCAGCAACGTCGACTTTCCCGAGCCGTTGAGTCCGAGCACGCCGATCTTCGCGCCGGGAAAGAATGACAG
>LICD01000029.1 GCA_001438145.1 OM182 bacterium BACL3 MAG-120619-bin3
TTGAGATCTCAGCGATGTTTGTACTAAACCCCTAGCCGAAACCCAAACTCGCAGGGTCGATGGGCCGCAGCAGAGTATTATTCAATTAAATTTTTCCTATCACGATCGCTATCTGATGCAGTTCCACCCACAGACAGCATGGGATACACTCATCTCATGCTTCAACATCGATTCATAGACTCTGCGCGACAGTCTCCCAAAAAAGTCGCCTTCATTGACCGTACGACGGGTCGTGACATCACCTTCAAGCAGGCGTTGTTAGCCGGGCTCATTCTTGCCCGCCGCTTTCGCAAACTCGAACGTGGCCGCATCGGCATCATGCTACCGACATCTGGCGGCGGCGCTCTCGCTGTGTTGGGCGCAGTGATGGCGGGTCGTACACCGGTCATGATCAACTATTCTACCGGCGCTAAGAAAAACTGCCGCTATGCACAGCACCAGTGCGACTTTCACACAATTATTACGACGCGTGCGCTACTCGAGAAAACCGGCTGTCCGCAGCTTTCTGACATGCTATTTATTGAGGATATCCTCGCTACGCTGAGCCCGCTCGAGAAAGGCTTCGCTTTTATTAAGACTCTGCTTCCCACGCCCTTACTCAAGCGACTCGTCGGACGCAACGATCTAGAAACACCCGCGGTTATATTGTTCACAAGCGGCAGCGAGAAAGACCCGAAGGTCGTGCAACTTACGCAGCGCAACATCCTGTCCAACATCGACTCGTTCTGCACGCACATGGAAATCTACGGTATGGACCGCTTGCTCGCGGTGCTGCCCTATTTCCACGTATTTGGCCTTACCATTAATCTCTGGACGCCCCTGTGCCTTGGCATGACGTCTATTACCTATGCCAACCCGCTCGAATTTAAAACCGTCGCAAAAATAATTCGTGACACCAAACCTGAGCTGCTTATTGGCACACCGGTTTTCCTCGAGGGCTATATAAGGCAGTCAGAGCCAGGCGATTTCAACAGCATTAAGCTGGCCGTCTCCGGCGCCGACAAATGCCCAGAATCGCTGCGCCAGCTCTATCGCGAAAAGCAAAATTTGGAGATTCATGAAGGCTATGGAACGACAGAAACCTCACCCGTGATCTCCGCCAATCCACGCAGCGATAACCGCGCAGGCAGCATCGGGGTCCCCATCCCCGGCGTTCAGGTGAAAATTCTAAGCTATGAAACCGGTGAGGAATGCCCGGCTGGCGAGGTCGGCAAAATTCTTGTGCGCGGCGACAACGTGATGGGAGGCTATCTCAATGATGTCGAAGAGTCGTCGCTAAAGCTTAAGTCTGGCTGGTATGACACCGGTGACCTTGGTTACATGGATGCCGATGGCTATCTCTACCACAAGGGTCGCCTGAAGCGGTTCGTCAAGATTGGCGGCGAGATGGTGTCGCTAGTCGCCGTCGAAGAGTGCCTTAATAATGTGACCGACATGGACTGCGAATGCTGTGTGGTCGAATTGCCCGATTCGAAACGCGGATCGAAAATAGTGGCGGTTACGAGCAAAGACGTTGACTCTTCTAAAACCAACAAGCGCTTATCCGAAGACCTGCCCAATATCGCGCTGCCGCGCAAATACGTCACCGTGTCGAGTTTTCCTCGCATGGGCAGCGGTAAGACTGACTTCCGCGGCCTTACCGAACATGTGTGGCTTCTAGAGCAGGAAGAAGACTAGCTCCCTCTACTGTGACGCTAGTCGTATAGGTGACAGGCCACCTCTCGATCTAAATCTTTAAGCTTAATAAGCTGTGGCGTCACAGTCTTACAAACCTCCATCACCTTCGGGCAACGATTCGCGAAGCGGCAGCCCGCCGGCACGTTAACCGGCGAAGGAATCTCGCCCTGAATCGCAGTCGATGGACGGCTACGTTCGAGCTCCGGATCAGGCTCTGGGTTAGAGCCTATTAGCACTTCGGTGTAGGGGTGTTTCGGATCGAAATAAAGCGCGTCCGCGCGACCAATCTCGACAAGTGAGCCAAGATACATTACCGCCATGCGATCGCTCACATAGCGCACCATCGACAGGTCGTGCGCGATAAAAAGCAGCGTGAGTCCCATCGATTCTTTGAGCTCGCCGAGCAGGTTTATAACCTGTGCCTGCACCGACACATCTAACGCCGAAATAGGTTCGTCGCAGACCACAAAGTCTGGCTCGAGTATGAGAGCACGCGCGATGCCGATGCGCTGACGCTGACCACCCGAGAATTCGTGCGGGTAGCGCGACATGTGATCGGGCTGCAGCCCCACCCTGCCCAGCCATTCGGCAACGCGTTCGCGCGCCATCGCGTTGCTTACGCCGGCATGAAGTCGCAGCCCTTCGGCAACGATCTCACCGACAGTCATGCGCGGATTAAGCGACGAATATGGGTCTTGAAAAATCATCTGCATGTTGCCGGCAAGGCGTTGATAATCCACTGAACGGTATTTGGCCGGCAACGTCTCGCCTCTGAACAGAACCTCGCCCGCGGTCTTGTCATGCAGACCCAACAAGGTTTTACCAAAAGTCGATTTTCCCGAGCCGCTTTCGCCCACCAGCCCGACAATCTCGCGCTCGCCAACGGTTAACGACACGTTGTCTACTGCGTGGACTCGCCTGCCACGACCAACATCGAAAAACCGCGTGAGCCCCCTGGCTTCGACAAGTGGAGTAGGCTTATTTGGCTTCATAGTGGAGTCGCTCATGATGCCGCTCCTTGCTCAACCGCGCTGTCGTTTTCGATAAAATGGAGCTCGGCGGGTTTAAACGGCGAGTCGGCTTCGTGCAGCCAACAGTGGCTGCCGTGCGGCCGATTAGTCTCGGTGCTCGATAGACTTGTCTCTGGCGGCTGCTGCTGTTGGCAGACTTTCATTGCGTGAGGACATCGCGGCGCGTAGCCACAGCCGGGTGGCGGCGAGAACAAATCAGGCGGGCTGCCTTCGATGGGCTGCAGGCTTTGCTTGAGTGTCGGGTCGTTGCTGGGCATCGCGGCCTTAAGGCCAAGTGTGTAGGGGTGAGCGCTGCGGTAAAAAATATCATCGACGCTGCCGCGCTCGACAACCTTGCCGGCATACATCACCGCCACCGAATCTGCCATGCGTGCGACCACGCCGAGATCGTGAGTGATGAGAACAATTGCCATACCTGTTTCGCGCTGAAGGTCTTGCAGCAGGTCAAGAATTTGCGCCTGAATCGTGACATCGAGCGCTGTGGTTGGCTCGTCGGCTATGAGTATCTCGGGCTTGCAGGCGATAGCCATCGCAATCATCGCGCGCTGCAACATGCCACCAGAGAATTCGAAAGGGTATTGTTTCGCCCGCGTTGCTGCCTCAGGAATGCGCGTGACCTCTAACAATCGGATCGCTTCGCGCGCGGCCTCTGCGCGGCTCATCCCTTTGTGCACCTGTAACGGTTCGGCGATCTGATCGCCGATTGTCATGGTGGGATTCAGCGCGGTCATCGGATCCTGAAAAATCATACCGATCTGCGCGCCACGAATCTCACGCCCGTCGATACGCGACTGGCCCAGAATTTCTTGGCCGCGAAGGCGCGCAGAACCCTGCGTAATGCGACCCGGAGGCATGGGAATCAACCCCATCATGCTTTGCACAGTAACCGACTTACCGCAGCCAGACTCGCCAACGATCGCAAGTGTCTCGCCGGCTGCAACACTAAAGTCCACGCCGCGCACCGCCTGCACAATACCGCCGTAGGTGTCGAATTCAACGTTCAAGTTTTCGACGGTTAACAGATCACCCGTTGCCTGCGTCATTCTCTGTTCCTCATACGCGCATCGAGCGCGTCGCGCAGGCCGTCTCCCAGCAAATTGAACGCGAGCACCGTGGTACTGATTAGCGCAGCCGGAAAAATAAGTTCATGTGGCGTGGTGAGCATCGTCTTTATGCCCTCGTTCGACATCGAACCCCACGATGGCGTTGGTGGTGCGACCCCCATACCGATAAATGACAGAAAAGCCTCGGTGAAAATAGCGCTAGGAATCGCAAACGTTAGCGTCACCAATACCACGCCAAGGGTATTCGGCAGCATATGCCGCAAAATCAAATAGTGTGTTTTGGCACCGAGCAACTGCGACGCGCTGATATATCCCTGCTCCCTGATTTGTAGGATCTGCCCCCGCACGAGGCGCGCAGTCGCCGGCCACATAAGCAGCACAAGCGCGACAAGCATCGGCATGACGCCGCTCTCTCCCGGCCCGATGCCAAACGCGATCTTAAACAGAATCATAAACAGCAAAAACGGCAAAGCGACAACGAAGTCGGCGAACCGCATCATTACCTGATCGGTTTTCCCGCCAATAAAACCGGCGACTGAACCAAAGAACACGCCAAATAGCACGAAACAGAGCGGTGCGCCGATGCCGATAAACAGCGAGACGCGCGCGCCCGCCATGAGCCGCGCGAGCATGTCGCGGCCAAGGTAGTCGGTACCTAAAGGGTGGAGCGCGAGTTCAACCCTATCGCCCGGAACGAGCGCTGCCTCATTTGCAACCAGCCCACGCTCGCGCGCTTCGGCAACGGTTGTTACACGCTGCACGTCGACGGTAAGTGCCGACGTTTCGCGTGACAGACTGCCGTCGGCGTTCAATGCAACGATCGTGTAGTAATACGTCCCCGGTTTTATATCGAGTCGATCTTCGAAGGTGAGCGTCGAGTTGTCGAAAAATTCCGCGCGGGGAATACCGTAGGCCAGCTCGGGGCCAACGGGGAAAAGGTTGCGGTAAACGCGGTGGCCCCGAGCACTCGGCAGCGCGTCCCACGCAAGGCGCACCGACTGTGTGGTAGCCGGTTCGGCAAGCCGCAGCCCTGTGCCCGCGGTGGCGCCGCCAAGCCAAGGCGTGTAGGGATCAACGACAAGCGCCGAGCGATCAACGCCTGGTGGCTGACTTACCTGATCGAGGTCTTGAGACGCGGGATTCACTTGCCACAGCCAAGGGCCCACAAGAGTAAATAACAATAACCCGATCACGAGAAATAGCGACACCAAGGCGCGGCGATTCGCTTTAAGCCGAAGCCACGCATCTTGCCAATACGACAGAGAAGGCCGCGACAGTGTATGCACTTCACGCTCTGTGCCAACGGGGGAAAAATCGAGCGCTGCTTTAGGATGAGAAGGCATTACTGCATCCTCACACGAGGGTCGATAAGGCCGTAAAGCACATCAACCACGATCACCATAAACACCAGAAAAGCGCCATAGAACACCGTCGTTCCCATAATCACGGTGTAGTCGAGTTGCTGCACCGCCTGCACGAAATAACGCCCAAGGCCGGGTATTGCAAACACCAGTTCAACGACAAACCCGCCTGTAGTAATTGCTGCGATAGAGGGGCCGAGCACGGTGATAACGGGCAGGATCGCATTGCGCAGCTGGTGTTTGGTGAATATTCGCGCGGCCGGCAAGCCTTTAGCTTTTGCCGTGCGCACATAGTCTGAACTAATCACTTCGAGCATCGACGAGCGCATGAGGCGCGTAAGATACGCCATCGTTCCCAGCCCTAGCACCAGAGCTGGCAGCAACATATGCGAGAGCGTGCCCCATCCTGCGACCGGTAACAGAGTGACGCCGAGAGCCGAGTTAACGCCAACCAGCATTAGCTGGCTTACCGCAGCGATCACGAAGCTCGGCACCGAAATGCCAAGAATGACGAAAAACATAATGACGTAATCGGGCATGCGATTGCGATAGAGCGCGGTAAGCGCACCCCATAAAACCCCACCCGCAGCGGCGAAAAGCACGGCAAGAATGCCGAGCGTTGCAGATACCGGAAAATGCTCGCGGATAATATCGTTAACCTCTCGGTTCTCTTGGGTAAACGAGATGCCGAAGTCACCGCGAATGAGATTGCCCAGATAAATGACATACTGTTCGGCAACCGGTTTATCGAGCCCATATTTTGCTTCGACGTTGGCACGAATTGCTGCCGTCATCGCGCGGTCGTTAAGCAGCGGATCGCCAGGAACATTGTGCATCGCAAAGAATGTTGCAGTGGCTATAAACCACACTGTAATCACGCCTTGGGCGAGACGCTTGAGGATGAAGCTCCACATTGTCTGTTGCTGCCTTTCTTATCGTTTTAGCTTGGATTTACTTTTTATTCAGCGCGGATTTAACTCATCAGCTACTCATTTTTCTTGTCGGCCGTTTATTCTCTCTTAATGGACGCATAAGTGTAGTCGACCTCGGGTCCCACCGTGCGCCTTATCAAACCATCGAGCCGCGGGTCGACGACAAAAGACCAACCGCGTTCGTACATCGGGAGTACCACGATGTCTTCGTAACTGAGCCGCTGAATCTCGGCGAATGCTTGCATCCGTTTTACGGGGTCGAGTTCGGACTGGGCGATGCGAACGTAGCCATCCATTTCCGCGCTGTCATAGCGGCCGCGATTGTTAAGATTCCAAGACGAGAAGAGGTCCCCAAACGTGAGCGCATCATCGTAGTCTGGCCCCCAACCCGAAAGAACGAGATCGAATTCTCCCGAAGTCATCTTCGCGAGTCGCTGTTTAAATGTTTGCAGGTCGATGCGTACCTCAAGCCCCAAGTTGCGCTTGAAAAGCTCTTGATAGTATTCCGCAGAGAGAGTGGAGACAGGTGTGTCACCGGTAAGCAAAACTATCGGCGGCCACGCATCGAGTCCGAGTTCTATGCGCGCAAGTTCGAGGTGTTCGCGCGCTTTCTCGATATCCATTTGATGTTTAGTAGGCGGATGCTGCTTTCGGAAAAGGTCTCCTGCACCTTGTATCCAGCTAGGGAAAAGACTCTCGGCAGGAATGTAGGCCGCTTCTTTTAAGACTTTATACACCAGCTCCGAGGGGTCTTGTGCGAGCTGCATTGCACGGCGAAAATTTTTGTTCTTGGTGATTCGGCCTTCACGATGGTTGAATTCTAGAAAGAAAACCGTGCCATCCATAAAGCGGTCAATATGCCAGCGCCGCTCCATCGCCTCGGGCAGCATCGGCGCGACAAGGTCAGTATCGGCTATCTGTGCGTCTTTGAAGAGATTGAGTTTGGCGTTCACATCGGTGGTGATATAGGCCACATTGATTTCGTCTAGAAAGCCTTTTTCATCATTCCAGTAATACGGGTTTTTGGTCCAGCGCATGGAGGCCCCGTGCACCCAATCGGTGAGCAAATACGGGCCGTTATAAAGCAGCATGTCGGCATCGGCGGCGTAGCGGCCATTGGTAGACTGAAAGAAATCCTCGCGTGCTGGCAAGAAGGTAATGAACGCAACTAATTTATCGAAATACGGCGTCGCCTGCTCGAACGTCACCTCGAGCTGTCTGTCGCTTGCTGCACTTACACCAAGCGTCTGAATGGGAAGGTCGCCATTGGTGATCGCCTCGGCGTTCTTGATCGGATAGGTGATGAATGCGTATTGCGAGCCTGTTTCGGGGTCAACCACGCGGCGCCAAGCGAAGACGAAATCATCCGCTGTTACCGGCTTGCCGTCACTCCAAAGCGCGTTGTCACGCAACCAGAACGTTGCGCCGTCTTCACGAATTTCCCATCTTTCGGCCACACCAGGAATGAGCTGCCCAGCCCTGTCATAGCTTAGCAAGCCTTCCATGACATGACCCAGCACCGAAAAACTCGCCGCGTCTGTCGAGCGCCCTGAGTCTAGCTGAGGAGGTTCTTGGCGCAGCGTTATGGTGATGCTGTTATTGTCAGAATCGATAGCACCGCCACCCGCCCCACCACCAGTGCCGCCCACGGCGAACGAGAGCAGCGCCATTAGGCCTCCGAGAACGCCAAGTGCTGCAAGCGCATAGAGACCCAGTTGTTTGCCCGCCGAACGGGTGAAGTGATCGTCGCTTAGGACTGGCTTCGCTGTTTCGCTCATAGTTGACTACTTTTGGTAGGGTGTCCTCAAGAAAAGGCAGGCGCCTATTGCCTAAAGTGCGGCAATTATGGCGTAAACGAGTCCGCCAATTAACAATACGACTGTAGGGATGTAGCCGATTAAGAAACCGGGGCCGCGCTTAGCAGGGTCTTTTACATAACCCAATAGGAACATTAATCGACCGATAAGAAAAACGACGCCTAGGCCAGCGGCGACAGTCGCGTTACCGAAATAGCCAAACACGAGGATTGAAGGGATGAATATTATGAGCTGCTCTAACGTGTTCATGTGCACGCGATAATAGCGGTCAAAGATTGGGTGGCCAGTAATAGCAGGCGCCTTGATTTCATAGGTGCCGCGAGCCTTACCAACCAGCATGCCAAAAACAGAGTACTGAAGAAGAGCCAGCGAAATGACGATTGCAACGAGTTCCATGAACATAATTCCTTGTAGTGTGGGTGCGCTCGACAATAGCAAACCGCCTGCATCCATGACAGTACTTTGACGTGAATTAGCCGCCACTTGGCGTATAATCCTACCACTACTCGCCAAAAAGCGGCACAGCTGCGCAGGCAGCCGAGTCGCAAAGATTGCCGAAGGCACCCGACAGACGCTGGAAGGAGCACCACATGACAGAGAAAGCCCCAAGCAAGGCAAAAGCAACGAAGCCCAAGGCAGACGCGGGATTTAACTTCGAACGCTCTATCGAACAGCTAGAAACGCTGGTCGCGGCAATGGAAGATGGAGAACTCTCCCTCGAAGACTCACTAGAGGCATTCGAGAAGGGCATTAAATTGACCCGCGAGTGCCAATCCGCGCTGCGTCAAGCCGAACAAAAGGTTCTGGTGCTGATGGACGAGTCTGGGACAACACAAGACTTAAAACTAGAAGACGAGACAGACGAAAACCCCTTCTAGTCAGACACCTCTAATCTAAAAAGAGCGAATCACTGTAGCATCTAGCACCGGCAGTGAGCGTATAACCGAGCATAGCCATTAGCGGCAGCCAAATGAGTTCACCATGAGCGCGACCCAAAGTTCAGCGTCAAGCGGTTTACAGACTACTAGCTCAGCGTCACCAATGCCCCTGCCCTCCCTCGCGATGTCGCAGGAAGGCTTTATGCAGGCCAGCCGTCAGCGGGTCAACGCCCGACTTTGGGCAGCAATCGCGAACGAGGATGGCAGTGCCAAACTGCAAGACGCCATGATTCACGCCTGTGCCGATGGCGGTAAGCGCATACGCCCACTGCTAGCCTATGCCAGCGCCCTCGCCGTTGGCGGCACGGTCGAAAAGGCCGATGCCGCAGCAACGGCCGTCGAACTCATCCACTGCTATTCATTAGTGCACGACGACCTGCCCGCAATGGACGATGATGACCTGCGCCGCGGCAAACCGACAGTGCACAAAGCATTCGACGAGGCGACGGCGATTCTTGTTGGCGATGCATTGCAGGCGCTTGCGTTCGAGCTTCTCTGCGCGAGTAACGGCGTCGGCAGCGAGCAGCGGTTAGAGATGATTACCTGCCTCGCTACCGCTGCAGGTGCGCGTGGCATGGTCGGCGGACAGGCGCTAGACTTCGAAGCCGTAGGCGAGGCGCAGACTCTCGAGCAGCTTGAGAAAATGCACAGCCTAAAAACTGGCGCGCTCATTCGTGCCGCCGTTCGTTTAGGCGGGTTAAGCCATGAACAATGCAGCGCTGAGGCTCTTGCGAGCCTAGATGAGTACGCCGCTAAACTGGGCCTCGCCTTTCAAGTGCGCGACGACATACTCGATGAAATAAGCGACACAGCGACACTCGGCAAGCCACAGGGCTCGGACAGTGAGGCCAATAAGCCTACCTATTTATCTCTGCTCGGACTCGACGCCGCGCGTGCTAAGGCCGAGGACCTCGCCCGCGAAGCCACCGAGGCGTTAGAGAATTTTGATGAGAAGGCCGAGCCGCTGCGAAGACTTGCCGACTATATAGTCGAGCGCCTTAATTAAACACGAATCTGTATTGAGCGCCGCGTAGGGCGGCTTGCACGTGCAACAAGGATTAAGCCTAGATGTTAGACGCAATACCAACAGAGCGCCCGATTACGCCGCTGCTCGATTCGATCGACGAAACCGAAAAGCTGCGCGAGCTCGATGTCGATCAGCTCGACACACTCGCACGCGAGCTGCGTGAGTTCCTGCTCTATTCTGTTGGTAAAACCGGCGGTCATTTTGGCGCTGGCCTCGGCGTCGTCGAGCTTACGATCGCCCTGCACTATGTGTTTAACACGCCGCACGACAGCCTTGTCTGGGATGTTGGACACCAAGCCTATCCGCATAAAATTTTAACCGGTCGCCGCGAGCGTATGCTCACCATGCGGCAGCCAAATGGCCTCGCCGCCTTTCCAACGCGCAGCGAAAGCGACTATGACACCTTCGGCGTGGGCCATTCGAGCACTTCGATCAGCGCCGCGTTAGGCATGATGGCCGCTAAACGCCAGCAGGGACGCGCGAAAGACAGTCACACGATTGCCATCATAGGCGACGGTGCGATGACCGCGGGCATGGCCTTCGAAGCGCTCAATCACGCCGGCGCACTCGACGACAATGTGCTCGTTATCCTCAACGATAACAACATGTCGATCTCGAATAACGTCGGCGGCTTGTCTAGCTATTTTGCGCGCATGTGGGCGAGCAAGCCCTATAACTTTATCCGCAGCGGCAGCAAACGCGTGCTGTCGAAACTTCCTCCTGCCCTTAAAGCCGTGCATCGCGCCGAAGAATATATGAAGGGCATGGTCTCTCCCGGCACGCTATTCGAGGAGATTGGTTTTAATTACATTGGCCTGGTCGACGGACACGACACCGAAGAACTGGTCGAGATCCTGAGCAACATTAAAACCCTGCGCGGGCCTCAGCTTTTGCATGTTGTTACACAAAAAGGCAAAGGCTACACCGAATCCGAGAACGATCCCTTCGGCATGCACGCATTGAGCAAGATCACTCCTGCCTCTGCCGCGCCAGCCGCCACGGCGCCTTCGCCAACTTATTCGCAGGTGTTCGGCGACTGGCTTTGCGACATGGCCGACGCCGACGATCGGGCTGTAGGCATTACTCCCGCCATGGGCGAAGGCTCGGGCATGCGTGAGTTTGCCGAGCGCTTCCCAAACCGATTCTTCGACGTAGCGATCGCCGAACAGCATGCCGTAACCTTTGCTGCCGGCATGGCGTGTGAGGGTGCGAAGCCTGTCGTGGCAATCTATTCGACTTTCCTACAGCGTGCCTACGACCAGTTAATCCACGATGTTGCTCTGCAGAACTTAGATGTGCTTTTTGCAATCGATCGCGCGGGTTTAGTTGGCGAAGACGGCCCAACTCACGCAGGCAGCTTCGACATCAGCTACCTGCGCTGCATTCCTAATATGGTTGTGATGACGCCGAGCGACGAAGCCGAAACGCGCTTAATGCTTAGCACCGGCTATCAGCACAAAGGCCCCGCCGCGGTGCGTTATCCGCGAGGCAAAGGCCCGGGCGCTGCGCTAAGCGGCAGCCTCGACACGCTAGTAATCGGCAAAGGCATTATTAGGCGCAAAGGTGAAAACGTCGCTCTCCTCGCCTTCGGCAGCCTCACAGCAGCGGCGCTTGCTGCAGCCGAAACCCTCGATGCCACCGTGGCCGATATGCGTTTTGTAAAACCCCTCGACGCTGAACTCATCGCCGAACTCGCGAGCACTCACGACCTGCTTGTCACTGTCGAAGAAAACGCGATTATGGGCGGCGCGGGCTCGGCTGTCTGCGAACACCTTGCTGCTACAAATTATAAAACGTCTATTCTAAATCTCGGCCTAAGCGATACCTTTATCGAACATGGCAAAGTCCCTCAAATGCTCGCAGGCGAAGGCCTCGATGCCGAGGGCATCGTGCGCGCGATTCGCGCAAGACTAGCGGGCTAACGCTTCACCTCACGTCTACGTTGACTCCCTCCCCCGCCCTCTATAGACTGCGGCCATCTTGTGATTCACCTAAATTTATTGAGTGAATAGCTTGATAAGTCTTTCTTGGTGCCAGCACTGCTGGCTAATTGGGAAGTCGGTGAGAATCCGACACTGCCCCCGCAACGGTAACGCGCGCCCCAGATTCCTCTGAGCGCTCGAAGTCCGATACCAGCCATAAAGACTTTTTACTTGATGCAGCGGAGGGCTACATCAGTGGCGGAGCCCTGTGCTCTTCTGCCTGTCCCCCTCCCTGATGAAAGTTTTTGCCAGAGGCGCCATTTCGGTGTCGGCGAATTTCATTGGGAGTTATACATGTCATTCTTTACTGGCCTTCGCGGCCTCTCTCGCGCGCCTTTGTTTACCGGCACGCTTCTCGCAGGCTCGCTGCTTAGTAGCTTAAGCAACATAAGCCTCGCGCAATCATCTCAACAAAACGCCGCTCAGAACACGAGCCAAGACTCAATCGAAGAGCTTGTCGTGGTGGGCAATCGTTTTCCTGTGCCCCGCCGTCAGCTAGCGACGTCGGTGTCGGTTGTCGATGCGCAGCAGATTCGCGACTACGGCAGCTTTACGCTTACCGATATTCTTCGCCAGACTGCCGCCGTGGGTGCGTCGAGCAATGGCGGCGTCGGCTCTCTGTCGACACTGCGGATTCGCGGCGAGCAGGGCTTTCGCACGCTAACGGTATTCGACGGCATGCGCCTGTCTGACCCTAGCGGCACCCAGGTCGCCGCACCGATCGAGCACCTTCTGGCTAGCGAGATAGGACGCATCGAAGTGCTGCGCGGGCCACAGGGTTTAAGCTACGGCGCCGACGCCGGCGGCGTGATTAACATCAGCTCTGCGCCCAACCAGAGCGGCTTTAGCGGTGCAATCGATGCGCAAGGCGGCGCCCGCGGCACTCAGCAGCTAAGCACGCAGCTGGGCTTCGGCGGCGAGCGTGTTGACGTCAGTCTCGCCGCGTCGGACTTCGGTACCGATGGCTTCAATTCACGGTTGTCCGATACGGATTTACTCGACGACGATGGCTACGACAACACAACGATTCATGCACGCGTGGGCGTTAAGTTGACCGAGTCGCTAGACCTCGAACTTGTGCGCCGCGAGACATCGAGCGAATCGCAATTTGATGGCTGTTTTAGTGGTTTTAATCAGGTCAACGAGTGCCTGTCGGTTTATGACTTTACCGGCAGTCGCGCCGCGCTGAATTACCAATCCGGCAGCGTCACTCAGTCGCTCGCCTATGCGTTAACCGAAACCGATCGCGATAACCTCTCCGAAGGCGTCAGCGCCTTTGGTGCGGCGGGCGAGCTTGAGCGCTGGGAATATCAGCTGGGGCTGAGCGATCTGCCCGGCTTCGATCTCATTGCAGGCGTCGACCTCGAGCGCGAAGTGAATGGCGCCGATGACCGTGACAACAGCGGCGTCTATGCCGAAGTGCTTAGCGACTTCTCCGAGCGCTGGTTTATAACGCTTGGGTTTCGCCAAGACGACAACGAAGACTTCGGCGAGTTTACAAGCTACCGGTTGAGCAGCGCCTACCTGATCGATCTAGGCGGCAATACGCTCAAACTTAAGGGGGCAGTCGGCCGCGGATTCCGTGCACCTAGCCTCTACGAAATTTCTTATAACGAGGGGCCCTGGGCATCACCACCGGCGGCTGGCCTTGCGCTCAATGCCGAGCAAAGTAGCGGTTTCGAATTTGGTTTCGAATACAGCGCTGATCGCTATGTCGTCGAACTCGTCGCGTTCCAGCAAGACGTCGAAGACGCAATCGATTTCGACCTCGCCGGCTTTAGCGGCTATTTGCAGTTTGAAGGACGCAACCGCTCCGAAGGCATTGAGCTTGTGACTCGCGCTAGCCTAACCGAAACCCTCAGCGCTACGGCCAACTTTACGCTCAATAAGACCAAGCGCGCGAATGGCCTCGCACGACTACGCCGCCCCGAGCAGATGCTTAATTTAGGGCTTAGCTACCTAGATCCCGCGGGCAAACTGCGCATTAACGCCTTCTATCGCCACTCTCAAAATGCGATAGACGAACAGGCGGGAACGCTTATCGACTTAGATGATTTTGGCGTGCTCGACCTCAACGCAAGTTACACGCTGCGTGAAGGCGTCGAATTGTATGTGCGGCTTGAGAACTCGATTGATGAGCAATACCGCGAAGTCGGCGACTATCGTTCAGCTAATAGGGGCGCTTTCGCAGGCGTCCGCTTAAGCCTATAACTTGATAGACTGCGAACAAAGAAACGACTAAGGAGTCTCAAGAATGACCGACCAGGCCAATAACGAAGAAGTCACGAGCGAGGCAGCTGCCGAACGTAACGCGCGTCATAAGCGCGCGATGGAGCGAAAGAAAGCCTATATCGACGGCAATATTGCCGCAGCTACAATCGACAAAGGCTTGATGGTTGTTCTGACTGGCAATGGCAAAGGCAAGAGCTCCTCGGCGTTCGGCATGCTCGCTCGCAGCGTTGGCCACGGCCTTCGCTGCGGCGTCGTGCAATTCATTAAGGGCCAATGGGAATGCGGCGAACAGATGCTGTTTGGCGAACACCCGCTGGTTGAATTTCATGTAATGAACACCGGCTTCACTTGGGATACCCAAGACCGCGAAGCCGACATCGCCGCAGCCCTCAGCACGTGGGCTAATGGCGTCCGACTATTAAAAGATCCTGAGGTTGATGTCGTGATTCTAGACGAACTCACCTACATGCTGACCTACGGATATTTAGACAAAGAAGAAGTACTTGCGGCGCTCGAGAATCGACCAGAGGGTCAACACGTGATCGTCACTGGTCGCAATGCGGCAAAAGAGCTGATCGAAATTGCCGACACGGTAACCGAGCTTGGCGATAACAAACACGCGTTCTATTCGGGCGTAAAGGTACAGAAGGGGATCGACTACTGAGTCGCCTCTTAACGCCTACTAAGCCGCGGCGGAAGCGCGCAGGCTTAGCACTGCTGCGCACTCTTTTTGCGCTTCTCACCCCTCTCAGCGCAGTGGCACAGCAGAGCGATACTGTCGATGCGGGGTCGGCGCAGCAGACTCCTCTACCGCCAACCATCGAGGTCATCGATGACCGCGGGGTCAGCATCCAGCTAGCACAGCCTGCCGAGCGAATTATCAGCCTCGCCCCCTCACTGACCGAACTGCTTTATGTCGCCGGCGCAGGGAGTAAATTAGTTGGCGTAGTCGAATACAGCGACTACCCCGAGGAAGCCTTGAGTCTTCCTTTAATAGGCCGCTTCGACCGTTTCGATATCGAACGCATCTTAGAATTAAAACCCGATCTCGTCGTCGCTTGGCTTACAGGCAATCCACGCTCGACTATCGAGGCGCTCGAGAATTTAGGCCTCACCGTCTATGTGGCCGAGCCAAAGTTCCTCGACTCGATTCCGACCCAGCTGACCAAACTAGGACAACTCGCGGGCACCGAAGCGGATGCAAGTGCAGCGATCGATGATTACGAGACAACGCTTGCCCGGCTAGCAACACGCTATCGCGCTGAGTCCCCGGTACGCGTTTTTTATCAGGTGTGGGACCGACCGCTGATGACCGCGGGCGGCGCCGAGCTAACCAATGACCTCATTGAGTTATGCGGTGGCATCAATGTTTTCGGCGAGCTGTCGGCGCTCGCGCCCAAGGTGAATCTCGAAGCCGTTCTGCTGCGCGACCCCGAGCTTATCGTCGCGAGTGGTATCGACGAGCGGCGCCCTGCTTGGCTCGACACGTGGGATGAATGGCCGAGCATTACGGCTGTCGCAAACCGGCAGGTGGTTTTCATCGACCCCGATTTAACCCAGCGACATAGTCCTCGAGTTTTACAAGGCGCAGAGATTTTGTGCGAGCAAATTGCTACGGCGAGGGCATTGCAGCGCGAGGGCGCAGGTCAGTAATCCGATAAAAGAAAGCGCTATTGCGAGGGCTAGTTCGAGGGATACTCGGCAGCATTATGAAACAGCAGGCTCGCGCTTACCTTCTCGCCTACTACTTCGAGCCTTACCCGCGAAAAACTCGCGAAGGGAATGTGCAGCGGAAAACTTTTGTTCAGCGGCATGCCGAGCACAGTCGGCAGCACGACTCGTAATACCCCACCATGAGTCACGACCAACACGTGTCCGCCATCGGGTTCTGTCGCAATATCTGCCCATGCGCCAAGTATGCGGTCTTTGAAGTCGAGATAATTCTCGCCATTCGGCGGCGCAAGTTTAGACAAGTCGCGGCGAAACTCGGCAAACTGCGGCGCCGCAATTTTACGCCATTCGTCGATTGGCATACCGTCCCAATCACCGTAGTCAATTTCTTGCCAGCGGTCTTCAACGTGCGGGGTAAGCGTATGGGCAGCGGCGGCGTGCGCGGCAAAATGCTGGCAACGTGCGAGCGGCGAAGAAATCACTTTAGTCCAGCGAGGCGTTAAGGGAGTTGGGCTAACTGGCGCAAGTAGGCCAAGTTCAGCTGCGTAGGCAGCATTGGGGTCGAGTGTGAGCGCAGCTGAGGTGCTCATCTGGCGCCAGCCAGTAGGCGTGAGCTTCGGGTTGATTCGGCCCCTGAGTATATCGCCGCCTTCGGGCTCGCCGTGTCTCAGTAAATCGACGATGATTATTCGTTTAGCGTCTGTCTTAGCGTCGGTCATGGCCGCGTGACTCTTCAATAGATGCGTGCTTATTTTAAGAGGTGGCCCATCTTCGCTACCTTAACCGACAGATAGCCCTCATTGTGCGGGTTCGAGCCGGTCTGGATAGGCACGATCTCCGGCACGTCGAATCCCATCGCTTTGAGAGAATCTACCTTAGCAGGATTATTAGTGAGTAATCGCAGCGCGCTAACACCAAGGTGTTCTAGCATCGGTTTGCATATTTCATATTCACGCCCGTCTGCCGCAAAGCCTAACTGCTCGTTTGCTTCGACAGTATCGGCGCCGCTGTCTTGCAGTGCATACGCCTTAATTTTATTGAGCAGGCCAATACCGCGCCCTTCCTGGCGCAA
>LICD01000030.1 GCA_001438145.1 OM182 bacterium BACL3 MAG-120619-bin3
TCGTCAACGAAGCGCTTGCCAACTACCAGTTCACTACGCTCGATACGACCCTCGAATTAGATGAGGCAGGAGAACTAAGCCTCGGCGTTGTGTTATCGGGAAGCAATCCGGAGTTGAATGCGGGTCAGGCTATTAACCTGAACGTGAACATAAACGATAACCTTCGCTCGCTGTTACAAAGCCTACAAGCAAGCCGCAAGTTGACTGAAGAATTGGAGCAAAGGCTCGCAAAGTAAGCCCTGTTCAGCCTCCGTTAATGCCACCAGACTAAGATTGACATTAGGAAAGCTCAGGACTATTTTGCGGGCGTTAGTACTGATGCCTTCCCCGAAAACCCTTCGGGGCATTATTCGACGAGACCAAGAGAATCGGACATGCTAAAACTAAGCACTACAGCAATAATTGCCCTCGGCCTTTTTATGACGAGCTGTACGCCAACCGTACAGGTCGCTGTGCCGAACGAGCCGATCACCATAAACCTAAATGTGCGTATAGAACATGAGATCAGAGTTAAAGTTGAACAAGAACTCGATGGGATTTTCACCGCCGACAGCGGCCTCTTCTAACAATGAGCCACAGAGTCAACAGCATCAGTCGACGATCTACACGGAAGAAAACGACATGAAAAAAACGATGAATACTTCGCCTATAAGCCTCTTTCGCAGCATTTGCCTACTCGTGCTACTAACCTTATCACCGTTGGCGCTAGCCGATGCCCTACAAGACGCTAAGCAGTCGGGCGCAGTTGGGGAACAGCGCGACGGCTACCTTGGCGCCGTAACTAGCAGCGCAGGTGCTGACATTCGAGCATTGGTTGCAAGAGTTAACCAAGAACGCAAAGCGCGGTACGAAGAGATTGCGAAGAAAAACAATCTCTCGTTACAGCAAGTACAGGCGCTCGCTTTTGAACAGGCAGAACAGGCAACGCTCGCGGGAAACTATGTTCAAAACGCGAGCGGTGCCTGGGTTAAGAAATAGCGTCTAGTCTACATCGCTCAGGCTCGACTGATACGTTTCGGTTAGCATTTTCACAGCGATCAACGAAAGCAGTGACGCGCCCGCAATATAAACAGACACCCAAACTATGTCGTATTCGATCCACAGAATCGTCGCGATAGTTGGGGCGAAGGCGCCACCCACGATTGCACCAATTTGATAGCCAAGTGAGGCGCCCGAATAGCGCACCTCGGTGCTGAAGAGTTCAGTGAAGAACGCAGCTTGTGGGCCATACATTAGACCCAGAAAAGCGAGGCCGCCGCTAATACCAAGCACTACCAGCCAGAACTCGCCTGTGTCGATGAGGGGGAACAGCGCGAAGGCCCAAACGCCGGTGAGCACTGCGCCAAGCATGAATATTCCCCGCCGACCGTGACGATCCGAATAGGAAGCGGCCCAAAACTGAGTAGGCACTTGAATAGCCGAGGCGATGAGGACAGCAAATAGCATCGTGTCTCGCGGGATTGCCGCACCATTGGCATCGCCTCCGTAGGCGAGAACGAAACCAATGAGAATATAAAACGCTACCTGAATAGAAAGGAATGCACCCGCTGCGAGGGCAATCCGTTTGGGGTATTTGATAAGCGCTTCGATGATTGGCGAGCGCCTAACTATTTTGACCGGCGACTGGGCATCGCGTTTTTCTTTAATCGCCTGCAATTCTTTGAACGCGGCGGTGTCTTCCATATGCAATTGCACATACATGCTAATGCCTATAAGCAAGACGCTCGAGATAAACGGCACCCGCCAGCCCCAATCCATGAAGGCCTCTTCGGATATCGACGAGCTAATTAGAATGAACGCAATATTAGCTAGAATAACGCCAACGGGCGCTCCCGCCTGCGCGTAAGCACCGTAATAACCCCGTTTATCCGCAGGCGCGCTTTCGGTAACCAGAAGCATAGCGCCGCCCCACTGCCCGCCTATTGCGAGTCCCTGCGCAAAGCGCAGCAGACATAGGATAATTGGCGCTGCGACACCAATGGTTGCATACGTCGGTAGCAATCCAATCAGAGTTGAAGAGATACCCATCATCCACAGAGCAATAACCAGCGTCTTTTTGCGCCCTACTCTGTCGCCAAAATGACCAAAGATGATGCCGCCCAATGGACGTGCGATAAAACCAAAGGCAAAGGTGCCGAACGACAGGACCAGCCCTATAGTAGGATCACTGCCCGGAAAGAAGGCGCTGGGGAAAACCAGCGCTGCAGCGGTGGCATAGAGAAAAAAGTCGTACCACTCGATGCTGGTTCCAGCGAGCGCTGTTAATGCGACTTTGCGCATACTCATCTTAAGGTGAGTTTGATCGGCCTGCGCCATCGTATCAGGGTCACTCATAGTGCAATATCCTTAGGGCTTATTGTTTTATTTTTACTCAATAATGTTATGTGTCACATTATTGGAATCTGAGCATACCAGTAATTTGACCAGTTTCACTCACTGTGGGGCTGGGGCTTTAGCGGTATACTACGGCCGCCCTCATGACTAAAGGACTAATTTCGATGGCCTACGAACTCATTCGACTTGTGCATTTCGCTGCTCTTTTCGTCGTCTCTGCAACAGTGCTTATCCACTATATCGCTTTTGCACCCGAAATCACCCGCGAAGACGCGCGCAACCTCTACAGAGTCGACATGGCTTTTTGGGCGGCGAGCGCCGTGGTGCTGATTGCAGGCTTAGTACTGTGGTTAGGCGTTGGCAAACCTGCCAGCTTCTATAGCCCCAATTCTCTTTTTCACACCAAGCTCGGCTTATTTTTCGGTATGCTGCTTTGCTCTATACCCGCAACCAAGTTTTTCCGACTAGAAGGACGCCATGCTGTAGGCGATGACGATGCCGAAGTGAAAATAGAGACTCCGACTTTGTCACGCTCACTGGTGCGTGGGAAATTTCTAACGCTCGCCGTTATTTTTATCTGCGCGTATCTAGTCGCGCGGGGCGTAGGTCTCTAATGCATCGGTTGCGCGCGAGCATTCTGGCAACTGGCCTGATGCTCACCGCACCTTTGTTCGCTCAGACCCTTGCGCCTGAGCGTGTCCTCAACGACGTTAATGTCCTTGCTGACTCGTGCACACAGGCGTCAGACAGCAGGCAAGCCTTAGATTCAGCCGCTCTCACTCGCGCTCTCTCCTCGCCCGAGCGAGACGTTACTGATTTTTTGCGCGATGAAACACGAAAGCCAGTTCAAACGCTCGAATTCTTGGCGCTTGAGCGGGGTATGCGCGTGCTCGATCTTTATGCCGCCGGAGGCTATTACACTGTTGTACTTTCTCAGGCGGTCGGCGAAAGCGGCTGTGTTTTTGCTCAGAACACGCAGCGTGGCCGCGCCTTTATCGAAGATAGGCAAGCGATAACGCAGGGCGAGGCGCTAGACACAAAAATTCGTACAGCAAACCTAAACAATGTCACACAACTCATCGCGCCAACCACGAGTCTCGACATTGCGCCCGAGTCGCTCGATTTTATTCTTCTCACACTGACACTTCATGATTACGCCAATCCAAATCCACAGCGCGCGCGCGAACTGCTCACGATGCTCTATTCGCTGCTAAAAGCCGGCGGAATCCTCGGCATAAGCGATCATGTTGGCGATGAAGGAAATGACAATCATGCGCTGCACAGAATGCCCGAGCAGCAAGCCATTGCGCTCGCGCTCGAGGCAGGGTTTGAGGTAACGTCTAGCGATCTGCTGCGAGTGCATTCGGACGATCACAGTCGCAGCGTTTTCGATCCACGGCTTGCGAGGATAACCGATCGGTTTCTACTGCGATTACTGAAGCCGGCACGGTAGCATTTTGAGGGGCAATGTCCACCTCGTGCAACGGGGTTTGTCAGCAGTTACACTTAACCCGACAAGATATTCGACTCGACCCCACGCGCAGCACGATCATAAGACTTGATCAGGAGACGACGATGAAAACAACGCCAAACGCTTTATTGAGCCGCATCCGACGCTCGAATATACACCTTCTTTTTAGAGTGAGCTTGGTAACGGTTGCGTGGTTGATTGGCCAGATCACCCTCGCCCAAACTACTCGCTTCGAAGTACCGCTCACGTCCGACGGTGTACCCGACCTGCAGGGCATCTGGACGAGTAACACCATCACGCCTCTCGAACGCGACCCTCGGTTCGGCGACCAACTTGTGCTGTCTAGTTTAGAAGCGATGGCATTAGAACAGGCCGTCGCCGACTACAGCGCCAATGCCGATGCGCCCAGCGATCCCAACAGGGCTGCCCCTAATAAGGGCAAAATCGAACTCGCCGACAGCTACAACAATTTTTGGTTTGACGACGGTACCCGCGTCGCCGAATTCGATGGCGAATATCGTAGCTCTCTCATAATCGCGCCAAGCGACGGCCGCATCCCAGCGTATACCCCTGCGGCTCAGGCGCGCATTGAGAGCGAAGCTGGGATGCGAACCGAGATCGGCGCTTACGCAGGCCCCGAGGCTCGGCCTCTCGCTGAACGCTGCCTGCTGTCGTTTAGCTCGAGCGGCGGTCCGCCGATGCTACCTATCCTCTATAACAACCATTACCAGATCGTCCAGTCGCCTGGCTATGTCATGATTCTCGTTGAGATGGTGCACGACGCGCGCATCATTCGCATCGATGCTGACCCGCGTCCCGCTAATCACCGGCCTTGGCTTGGCGACTCCATCGGCCATTGGGAAGGCGAGTCGCTTGTTGTCACTACTAGCCAATTTAATCCAAGCCAGCGCTTTCGAAACTCGTCAGAGAACTTTAAAATCATCGAACGCTTTACCCGCGTGGGCGAAGACCGAATCAACTACGAATTCACAGCAAGCGATCCGGACACGTGGACTGACGACTGGTCTGCTCAGATCCCGATGAATCGTACCGCCGACAAAATGTACGAATACGCGTGTCATGAGGGTAATTACTCCCTGCCGGGCGTGCTTGCCGGCGCGCGACGCGACGAAGCAACCAACCCTCAGTAGACAGGCGTATTGCCTAAACGCATTAACCTAGAAGATTGACTATGAGCCAATACGACGACGAAAAAGCCCGCCCGAGCCACATCGATAGCCTCTATGCCGTGGACCCTATCGCAGCTGACCGGCGCCTCTGGGGACGCGAGACTAGCGCACTGAACCGTCGCGGCTTCTTGAAGAAAAGCGGCCTGGTGGCGATGAGTGCCGCGATTGGTGCAGCGATCCCGTTCTCACGTTTTATGCCCGCGGGTTTAATCCCCGCTGCCTTCGCCGCCGAAGGGAGCAGTGCGCAAATAGAAGGCAAAGAGGGACTGATCGTGCTCAACGATCGTCCTCTCAACGCCGAAACCCCCGCGCACCTGCTAGATGACTCGATCACGCCTAGCAAATACATGTTTGTGCGCAACAATGGCGTGCCCCCTACGACTATCGATGTCGACAATTGGACGCTCGAAATCGCCGGCGAGTCTTGCGTTAACCCTCTGAGTTTTTCGATCGCCGAACTTAAGCAGCGTTTCGAGGAAGTCACTCTGCAGCTGCAGTTAGAATGCGGCGGCAATGGCCGTAGCGAATTCGTGCCTGCCGCAAGTGGCAATCAGTGGACAACCGGAGCAATAGGCTGCCCAACATTTACCGGCGTGCGCCTGCGCGATGTGCTGAATTACTGCGGTGTTGGCGCCGATGCAGAATACGTTGGTTACTACGGCGCAGACACACACTTATCTGGCGATGCCGACCGCGACCCAATTTCCCGCGGAGTGCCTATCGCTAAGGCGCTGGAGCGCGAGTCACTTATCGCCTGGCAGATGAACGGCGAAGACTTGCCCCTGCAAAATGGCTATCCGCTGCGGCTTGTCTGCGCAGGCTGGCCGGCCTCGGTCTCCGGCAAGTGGCTTAACAAACTGGTTGTTCGCAACCAGACCCACGACGGCGAAAAAATGGCAGCGCCCTCCTATTCGGTGCCCAAACAGCCCGTCGCACCGGGCAGCCGCGTGCCTAATGAAGACATGAAAATCATCGAATCTATGCCGGTGAAATCGCTGATTACCTTCCCAAAATCGGGCGTCACACATGATTTGCGCGAACGCTTAATCGTGCGCGGCCATGCGTGGGCGGGAGACGATCAAGTCAGCGGCGTCTATCTATCGATAGATTTTGGCGCCACGTGGTTGCCGACCGGCGTAAACTCGCCTGCTAACCGCCTTGCTTGGCAAGATTTTAGTGGCTGGCTGCAATTTCCCCAGCCCGGTTATTATGAGATTTGGGCGCGCGCCATGGACACCCAAGGGCGCTCTCAGCCACTCGTGATTCCCGGGTGGAATCCGCGCGGGTATCTAAATAACACCGCCCATCGCATCGCTGTGCAGGTGGTGTAACGAGATGACTGCTATGCCTATTAAAATTGCCCTACGCTTTTTACTGACCGCCTGTGCTTTCGCCGCTAGCGTCAGCGTCGCTGCACAGACCACCGACGCGTTTGTCCAAGGCGAAGGCAAGGAAACCGTCCAAGCGACCTGTACCCGCTGCCATAGCGCGACTCTGGTGACGCAAAATTCAGGCTCGGAAGACGTGTGGCGTATTCGAGTTCGGCTAATGCAGGCATCCCATGGCATGCCCGCGATCGATGAGGCAACCGAGTCGACAATCGTAAGCTATCTCGCTACACACTACGGGCAAAAAACGGCGGCAAGACGCGCGGCGCTAAAACCCGAATTCATGCCGACGAATCCATATGCCCAAGAGCCTGCCGCCGATTAGCAAGGCTTTGCGGCGGGATCGCAAACACTTTCTCGAAGAAGACGACAATGAACGATCAACTCTCCATGTTCGGCGAACCCGAAAACAAGCCCGCACAAAAGGTAACGAAGGCCTCGCTTTCGAAGACTATTCCGGTGTCTGCAGAGAAGCTCTACGATCGCTGGCTCATTCCCACTTTCGCAGGCAATTGGATGTTTGGTGAGCACATGGGCGACGACGGTGTCGGCGACATGAATAACGAAGTTCGTCCCGGCGGCGCTTTTAATTACACCGTTATTCGCAAGGGCTGCGAAATAGTGTGCAGCGGCGAATATAACGTCATCGATAGGCCCAACAGGCTCTCGTTTAGCTGGCTAGAAAATGGCGAGGAAACGGGACTCGCCGCGGTTGAGATTCAGCTCGAACAAGCAGAGGAGAAAACCAAACTCAGAGTGACTCTGCATGTCGATCGTGCGATCGCTGATGACCCCAGTCCGATCAAGCAGGAGTGGGAGCTTCGCTGCAAACGTCTTGCGGCACAGCTAAGTAGAGTCTAACGCTCAAACAATCCCGAAGCCTCGGCTTCGCGACGCGTTCTTTCGGCCGCGGCGGGAAGAATAAAACCCTCTTGCCTGTTTTGCTCGACCACCGCATTGACTCGTTCGACATAGGCAGCTTTGTTGGGATAAAGGGCATTCAGTGTCGCCGAATCGAATGGCTCGTGCGAACCATATAAAAAGCAGAATCGATTATTGCCGTTATTAAGCCCCGTATTTTTAGCGGTCGGGACAGCATGCTCGGCGAGGCGAATACCGCCCAATACATTGCCGAATTCATCGCGAGCGAATTCTACCGAAGGGAATGCGCGCACAAGTTGGATGGGCTCGGCGATCGGCGGTGCTCTATCGTCATCGACCCACCGCACCAAGTGCTCGAACGCTGCGTTCATAACATCTCTAAACGGCACGGAAGAGTAGGCGGGTAACTCGCAGCCAGAGTCGCGCGGAGTCACATCCTCGATCGACAGCCCGTCCTGCTGATTGCGCACCTTGCCGTATTCGATCTCGAAGGGCACGTCGACATGCGAACTGCCGGCAACCTCCCACTGTCTAAAGTTGTTAGTGTTAGGCTGCGGTGTTGCCGCGCGGCGCAGCATGTCGGTTTCGGCCATAAGCTTGAAGATTTTTACCGGCTGGTCGTCGCGAATAATCCCGCCGCCGCCGTGGACGATGAAACCGTCGAAAACAGGGTCGAGCGTATGGATACCATTGAGGTAATTCGCTAGCCGGCTCGCAGATTGAGAGTGGCCGGTGGCGAGTATTTGACGTGCTTTAAGCCCTGCAAGAATATCGATTGCCCCAGCTTGCGCTTCCTGCCCTGCGCGTGTAATCGACTGGGCAACTGCCGAGAAAATATCGTAGGAGCTTGCGTCTCCCGACACCATGCCGTCGTGGGTCGCGTCTAATCCAGCATAGCGCTCGGGACTCCAGGCTGTAACATTGTCGATACCCATTTGCTGCGCGGAAACGAAAACATAGGCGTAGCCATTAGCGACAAGATGCTCACCCGACTGCCACCAGTCGATGTCTTTATCAACGCCGCCAGTCACATTCATCCATTCGACGACGACTACACCATTAAAATCCTCTGCCTGAGGCCTGCGAACGACGAGGCGTGTTTTGTACCGATGCCCCTCGCTTTCGATAACAGCGTCTGCCATCGGATTCTGCGCATCTGCTCGGTAATTATTCGCAGTACCTTCTATGAAAAATTCTTCTTCTACATAACCGTGAGCCGCGAGTTCAATCGCCGAGGCGCTGTGAATGGCGTTACGGCTGCCACTGCCAGCCGCGTCCGCAGGGATCGGGCCGGTGATCGTTGCCGGTGGCGCTGCTTCTAGGCTGAAGCTCGCAGCGACAACTAAAACCCCTGCACCTAAAATTGCAATTGCGCGTGGGGCTAATCCTTCGGTCCGTTTCTCATCACGCATGTCGATGTCCTTTTTCCAATTGAGAAAATCTACTTTTCTTCTCAAACCATGAACAATGGCAGAACCCTGAAAACGAAAAAGGCCGCCCCAAGGCGACCTTTATCATCAAGCTATTGCCAGCTCTTAACCAGCTCATCGTAGTCGATTGTGACCGGTGCCGGCTTCTCGTTATCAAGTTTCGCCTTCGGCGCACCCGGCTGACTTAGCCAATAGTCTCGACTCTGAGGCTCATTCAAAAGCGGGCCGCATTCGCCCAACACGTTCGCGCGCTGAAGGCGCTGCATCAGCCGCTCTTGGGCAACGGCGAGTGCAGTCATCGCCTCCTGCGGCGTCTTCGCGCCCGATGAGGCATCGCCGATATTCTGCCACCAAAGCTGTGCTAGACGCGGGTAGTCGGGGACATTGGTCCCTGTTGGCGTCCATTGCACGCGGGCGGGCGAGCGGTAAAACTCAACCAGACCACCGAGCTCTGCGGCGCGCTCGGTAAAGCTTTCGTGGCGAATGTCCGAGTCGCGGATAATCGTGAGGCCCACATGACTTTTCTTGAGCGACACAGTTTTCGAGGTAACGAACTGCGCGTAAAGCCAAGCTGCCTTTGCGCGATCCTCTGGCGTCGATTTCATTAGCGTCCAAGCGCCCGTGTCTTGATAGCCGAGCTTCTGCCCGTCTTCCCAGTACGCGCCGCGCGGCGAGGGTGCCATACGCCACTTTGGCGTGCCGTCGTCGTTCATTACTGGCAGTCCAGGCTTCACCATGTCGGCGGTAAAGGTTGTGTACCAAAATATCTGCTGCGCGATCGCGCCCTGTGCTGGCACAGGACCCGCCTCGCTAAACACCATCCCTGCCGCCTCGGGTGGCGCGTAGGCCTTTAGCCAATCAACGTATTTGGTCAGCGAGTAAACCGCTGCCGGGCCGTCGGTCGCGCCACCGCGTTCGACTGTCGACCCTACCGGTCTGCAGCCCTCGACTCGAATACCCCATTCGTCAACCGGAAGACCATTTGGAATACCCACATCCCCTGCCCCTGCCATCGACAGCCAGGCGTCGGTAAAACGCCAGCCTAGCGAGGGATCTTTCTTGCCGTAGTCCATGTGCCCGTACACGCGCTGACCATCGATCTCGCGCACGTCGTTGGTGAAAAACTCTGCGATATCTTCGTAGGCAGACCAATTCACCGGCACGCCCAGCTCGTAGCCGTATTTGGCTTGAAACTGGGCCTTGATAGCAGGATCGGTGAACCAGTCGTAGCGAAACCAGTACAAATTGGCAAACTGCTGATCCGGCAGCTGATAGATTTTGCCGTCGGGGCCTGTGGTGAAAGAAATGCCGATAAAGTCCTCTAGATCGAGGGTCGGCGAGGTAACAGCGCTGCCTTCGTTTTGCATCCAGTCACTTAAGTTGCGTACCTGCTGATAACGGAAATGCGTGCCAATGAGATCCGAGTCGTTCACATAGGCGTCGTAAATATTCTCGCCCGACTGCATCTGGGTTTGTAGCTTCTCGACCACATCACCTTCGCCGATGAGGTCGTGTGTGACTTGAATGCCTGTAATGTCGGTAAACGCTTTCGCGAGGGTCTGAGCCTCGTATTCGTGTGTGGTGATCGTCTCCGAAACCACCTTGATTTCCATGCCCGCAAAAGGCCGCGCGGCATCGATAAACCACTGCATCTCGTCGAGCTGTTGAGTCTGAGTTAGCGTCGAGGGTTGAAATTCTGGCAGCCAGCGCTGGGCGTCTTCGGTATCCGCCACGAGCGCAGGCGCTAAAAACAGCGCCGCCGCGCCGGCTAAAAGCCCCTGATAAGCGCCTAAAAACCGGACGGTTCCGAAAGGCCGATACGCGCCGCGACGCTGCGGGGATTCGAGAGAACCGGTAAAAGGCGTAGGGAAAAGTGAGAGGGGCATGAGATGTCCTTTTTTTATTAATCTTGCGAGTGACAAAAACCTATCAGCAGTTAGCATTGCCAAAATAAATCTGAACCAAAAACCAGTGAGACGAGGAGTCAATTGACTAGGAACCAAACCAATAAACTAAACGAATAAAAAAACCAGCAATGAGTAGACGAGGCAAACACCAAGGCCGACCCATAGCGAGGCTGTGGCAAAAGCGAGCCAGCCTAAGCAGATAAACGCCGAGCCCAATAGCGACACGAAGAGGCGATCGCCACGTGTTGTCTCAAAGCGCAGCACACCCGTTCTCGGCGCGCCGCCCGGCGAGATGAACTCCCAGAGAGTCATCAGCGTTAGTAGGCTCGCAATAGTGAGAAAAAACACGGCAGTTGGCTGTGTCCAAGCCATCCAAGATAAGTCCAACGGAACCTCCATACTGCTTGTGTTACGCGTTTATGTGCGCCTTCTAAGGATTCTCAGCGCATTAAGGCTAAGGGTTAGTTTCTGCGCCTGAGCTTAGCAAAATTTTACTCTCTGCCCAATTGTTTATAGGATGCCGGAATGACAACCAAATCTGAAGAAAATCGGCGTTTAGCTGCGGGCGCCACCGATCCCGAGCGCGCGGCAGTGACAGCGCTTGATCAGACTCCAGCCAATGGACGACTTCCAAGCCTCCCGCAAGCCTTGGTCTGTTTTACAGGTGTTATCGCAGCAATCGCGGGCGGCCTCATCGGCTTCGGTATTAGCCTACATGCGCTCATGTTTCTGTGCATTGTGTGGACCTGCCTCCATGCTGTCTCGCTAGGCTACCACTACAAAGAGTTAAGAGAGATGATGAGCGGCGCCATTTCGCGCGCGCTCCCCGCTATCTACATTTTCATTTTAATTGGCATGGTGATCGCCAGCTTTATGCAGGCGGGCACAATCGCAACGCTCATGTATTTCGGCCTCGCCTGGCTCTCGCCCTCGCTCTTTCTCGCCATCGGGATGATTCTCTGCGCCTTGATGTCCGTCGCGACGGGCACGTCATGGGGCACGGTTGGCACACTCGGCGTCGTTTTCATCGGCCTTGGCGAAGCGCTCGGCATTCCCCTGCCCATAGTTGCCGGCATGGTTGTGTGCGGCGCGACGTTCGGCGACAAGCTCTCGCCTATCTCTGACACGACCAACCTCGCTGCAATGAGCGCGGGCACCGATCTCTATCGTCACATCTACTCGATGCTTTTCACCACGGTGCCGGCGTTCTTGATCGCTCTCGTGCTGTTCTTGTTTATTGGTTTCAGCTACCAAGCATCGGCGCCAGTGACGGCCGAGATCGATACGCTTCGCACAGCACTCGCTGCGGAGTATTCCCTGCAACCGCTCATCACCTTGCTGCCCCTCATTACACTCGCCGTTTTGAGCGCGCGCCGGGTAGGCGCCGAGGTCACGATGTCGGCGAGCGTCTTACTCGCCACACTCATTGCCGTGGTGTATCAGGGCGCTGACGCAATCGCTGCGCTAAACGCGCTTTGGCAAAACACGCCTGGTACCACCGGTATCGAGAACCTCGACAGCCTGCTTGGCCGCGGCGGCATCACGAGCATGAGTTGGACGCTGTTACTTGCGCTTTTCGCACTCGCGCTCGGCGGCCTTCTTCATGGGGCAAGGTTTCTCGATGTAATACTCGCCGGCCTCCTGCTGCGGCTTCGCCATATCGGCGCTCTTATCGCCACGACCATTGCCTCTGGATTTGTCGGCAATCTAGCGATGGGCGAGGCGTATATTTCGATTATTCTCAACTGCCAGCTGTTTAAATCGAAATACGAAAGCGTTGGGCTTGAACCGGCGATACTCTCGCGCACGGTTGAGGAAGGCTCCACGATGACCACGGGTCTTATTCCCTGGACTACAGCCGGCGCTTTCTATACGGCCACGCTTGGTGTGCCAGTGCTCGACTATCTGCCGTACGCCTTCTTCAATTACTTAAATGCGGTTGTGGCGATAGCGATGGCGACTTTAGGTATTGGGCTGCTGGGTTATAGAAAAGCCGCCTCAAACGCTGCACCGATTGCCTAGCAATTACTATCTACAGCCCTGCTCGATACACCTCGCGCGCCTGTTCGAACTGACCAAAAACATGCGCGCGCTCGCGCTCCGATCGCCAGCCCGGCCACGCGTCTGCGAGACTCTCTAGCTTGTCGATCCAGTCGAGTGCGTATTGCGCCGAGCCGGAATTTCCGAGAGCTGAGCCCTCAACTTCGAACCAAACAGGATTCGTAAAGGCCTGCGCGTAATCGACATCCAGCGGTGCGCGATTAGCCGGCTCGCCCTCGGTGCGAACGTGACACCAACCGCTGCGCGTCACGTCGAACTCAAACTCCACGTCGAGGGATTTGCCACTACGGCGAATGGGGAAAGACTCGAGCTCTTCGCCGTTACACACCAGCTCGAGGCTTGCCAGCGCAGTGATCGAGCGGAGACGCGCGCTGAGCGACACACGCTTGCCACCTGGGGGAAGCGAGACAGAGTCGCCCGGCAGCGCGCCGTCGAATGTTGCCTCAAGCAGAGGCCCGGAGCTGATGAACGCTCGCCCCGCCTTCATGCCATCGAACCACGCGTCAAGATCGAGACCCATATTGCCGGTGTAGACATAGGTTCTAAAAGAGCCGAGCAGTTTGCTGCGCTGAAGCGACGAGATCGAATCTTCTCCGCCGGTCGCTGCGATGCGCAGACCGTTATTCCACACGGCATAGAGCGGGTAAAAGCCTGCGGTGCTCGAGTCTGACCATTCCAACGCATCGGTTGCGCCGAGCGCGGCGTCGACGATGAATCCCTTACCGCCGCCTAAGTTGCCGAGCAGTGGATCGGTCTCGCCTAAGAAGGGGTGCACATAGCCGGTCACCGCACCTTGGGCTTTCGCCTTGAGCAACATGTCGGTGTTACTCGGATACAGGCTCTCGATACCTGTGCCCTCGTAACCCGTTACAAACGGCGAAATAAGGTGTTCACGCATGCCAAACATAAACACGTGGCCGTAGAATGGCGGTCGATATTCTTGCCCTACGATGACTAATTGATCGGGTTCGGACACCGGATGCGCACCGCCGCCCGGCACAAAATAGTGGTAGTCGAGTATGCGATTGTCTTTATTGGCGACCTGCTCTAACACGAGGTCTTGGTCTTCGGCGCGCGACATCAGCATGAGATTTTCGAGCGTATTGTGTAGATTGCCGCCATAGTTAGCGTGCACATGAGTGGATGCGCTGTACCAACCCTTCGCTGCCATATCGTCTAGGCGCTCGAGCGCCACATCGAGACGTGCAACCTCCCCTTCAACCACATTAACCTTCAGCGTTTGTGGCTCGAACTCGAAGCCGCGAACAAACGAAAGGCTTGCCTCACCTACAGGCAGCTTCAGCGTGAATTCGCCCGCATTATGGAACACATTGTCACCCACGTGACCCGAGCGCGCGTAGGCATCCTGCGGCGCGTAGAATTTGCCGTCCGACGCCACGACATGAACGCGGTTAGGTATTGCATCGGCAGCGCCCGCCTCGCGCACGCGCACGCGCACCACGCCCGTTGGACGCGCGAAGCGCAGCTGCGAAATTGCGATAGGCGTGAGTTTGCCACCGTACACCTCGAGCAGCATTAGCTGCGGTAGACCCCCCGCGTTAGAAATAAACGCGAGCGTTTCGCCGTCGGGCGACCAGCGCGGATGAAACGCGTCGTTCTCGAAGAAAGTCAGTTTATAAGGCTCGCCGCCCACTGTAGGCTGCACATACAGATTATTGTATTGATCGGCGCTGCCCGCGGTCGATGCATACACAAACCGTTTGCCGTCGATGGAAACGTCAGGCCGCGTGCGGTAAAGCGACTGCTCGGACAGCACTGTTTGCGCCTGCGCGATGCCGTTCTCGATAGCCGGAACCCTCAGCACATTGCCAGACCCCAGCGGTATATCGCGATTGGACACGAGCAGCAACTCTTCGCCGCTTGGCAGCCACGCAGGCGCGAGGTGCATATCCCAGCGCCCGAAATAGAGTCGACTACGGCCGAAGTCGTTATCGCTGCTCACCGCAATCGCATCGCCCTGCCAGTTACCGTCATTAAAGCCGCGCACGTAGAGGTTGAAATAGCCACTAGGCTGAGTCGACACATAGGCGATTTTACTGCCGTCTGGCGAGAACACCGGATCCGTATAAACCGCCTCATCGTCGGTAAGCTTGCGCACCTCGCCGGTGAACGTGTCCAGAACCTCGAGCTGAATACGCTCGTGCGCGTAATCTGCGGTGTAAACGAGCCAGCGTTCATCGGGCGAGAAGTCGGGTGAGGAGAGATAGGCTTCGCTGTGCATCAGTTCGGTTGCTACCCCCGTAGCAAGTTCGACCCGCCACAGGCTTCCCTGCATCGCAACTGCGACACTCTCACCGTCGGGCGACCATTCGGGCGCCCACGGCGTCGAACTCGGTGCCGGCGGAAAGTAGAAATTGTGCATGTAATTGCCGCCGCTGCGCGCATGGGGATAGGCCTGCGCAGCGAGGGAGCCTGCAAACAGCAGGGTGATTAGCAGACAGGTAAGTAAGGCTTTGCCTTGGCTTATGTTTGACGTTGCCGCTGTCCATGAGAGCGAGGGATGAGGCGAGCTGCCATTGTTCAATTTTTTATCCTCGTTTTAGAATTTACCGCGCGTGTTTATCAGTATGCTACACCAAACCAACCCGTTATGTTGTTGAACATAAAGTCAGAAGTTGCAACCATTTATCACACGCATTCCCTTGCAGTAACCTCAAACACCCCTAATAATTCGCACCGACAGTGACGATACTCCCCGCGTCGCCATGAGCGCCCGACAGAAGTAACGAGCAAGGAGAGCAAGGTGAATTCTGCAAGCATTCGGTCAACCCCACGACTCCCATTCATTCTCGCGATCGGGCTTGCCTGCGGCGCTGCGCAGGCTCAGGAACGCGGCATAGAAGAGGTTTCGGTCGTCGGCCGCCAGCTTAATCTCATCGGCTCAGCCACCTCGGCATCCGAGGGGCAAATTTCGCAGCAAGAGCTTGATTTGCGGCCTTTGCTCCGCGTCGGCGAGGTATTAGAAACTGTGCCCGGGTTAGTCGCGACGCAGCACAGCGGCAGCGGCAAAGCGAACCAATTTTTCCTCCGTGGGTTTAATCTCGACCACGGCACTGACTTCGCCACCCATGTAGATGGCATGCCCGTGAATATGCGCAGCCATGGGCACGGACAGGGTTACACCGATCTTAATTTTCTGATTCCCGAGCTTGTCGGCAGTATCGAATTCACCAAAGGCTCGTATGACGCCGCGAGTGGCGACTTCGCTGGCGCTGGCTCAGCACGCATCAATGTCGCGTCACGTCCGGTCGACACTCGTCTGTCGCTTGGCGGAGGCGACTTCGGCTTTCGCCGCGCCCTACTCACCGGCAGCGCCGACGCCGCGGGCGGCACGTTTATCTACGGGGTCGAGCAACAGGATTACGCCGGCGCATGGGACAGCATCGATGAGGATGTCGATCGCAAAAACCTATGGCTCAAGCAGAGCTGGGGCACCGCAGAGTCTGGCTTCGACATCACCTTCATGGGTTACGACAACACATGGAATTCGGCAGACCAAATCCCAGAACGCGCCGTCCGCTCCGGACTGATAAGCGACCTTGGCTCCGTAGATACGACGGTAGGCGGCGAATCTTCGCGCTACAGCCTATCGAGCAGCTGGCGCGGCAGCAATGCCCTCGGCGCAGTCCGTGCGAGCGCCTATGAGATCGACTACGACATGAATCTCTACTCCAACTTCAGCTATTTTATCGAACCCGACGGCGATCAATTTCAGCAACTCGATGACAGGAAACTATTCGGCGGTCAGGTCGAGCAGGACCTGGACTTTGAACTAGGCTCGGTGCGCTTAAGCAACACCTTTGGCGCGCAACTGCGCACCGACACTATCGAC
>LICD01000031.1 GCA_001438145.1 OM182 bacterium BACL3 MAG-120619-bin3
GGCGAATCCCGAATACAAAATCCGGTAAGGCGCGCGTGGTCCCGCTATCCGATACAGCGAGAAACTTAATAGAAAAGCTAAGCGCTAACCAATGCTGCGACTACGTTTTTGCCAATCCAAACACGCGCAAGCCCTACGCTAGTTTTTACTATTCGTGGCACACAGCGCGTAAAGACGCAGGTTTAGCCGATTTGCGTGTACATGATCTGAGGCATAGTTTCGCCTCGTTTTTGGTGAATGCAGGGAGGAGTCTCTATGAAGTGCAAACACTGCTTGGCCATTCACAAATAACGACCACGCAGCGTTATGCCCATCTCTCAACCGACTCACTGCGCAGCGCCTCGAACGAGGTCTCGGTAGCGGTACCAGAGCTTACCTAACCTCCTATCAGATACCCGATTTATGGCATAGACACCTGTGTATAGGAGTGCGACTGTTGCTCTGCTATGATTGCCGCTAGAAATTAGAGCGTATCGGAGACTGTAAAATGGAACGAATTAAAGGGATTTTTCTTAAGCTTACAGCAATTGCCGCTGTCTTCTTCGTGGCAGGGTTTGCAGCAATTCAGCTTGAATCCGTCCAAGACTGGATGCTGCTGCGCATTTTCTCCTCGACTACTGTTGACTCCGGTGCTCTCGCAGAGCCAGATGCGCTCAGCGCCTCTGTGTGTGGATCGCGCTCTCCACTTCCGGACCCAAACCGCGCCGAAGCGTGTGTATTAGTAGAAGCAGGCGAGCGGCTATTCGTTGTCGACGTGGGTGATGGCAGTGTGGCACGCCTACGCCAGTGGACCACGCCCTTTAATAAAATAGAAGCCGTGCTATTAACCCACCTGCACTCAGATCACATCTCGGATCTTGGTGATATGCATCTTGCCACATGGGTGCTACAAGACCGGGTCGCTAAACTACCGGTTTATGGTCCGGTGGGCGTAGAACAAGTGACAGCGGGTTTCGAGATGGCTTTCGGTATCGACTACGGCCTTCGCAACGCCCACCACGGCGATTCGATAGCGCCATTGAATGTTGCCGGCTACGACCCGCGACCTATCGACAACGAGGCTCTTACCTTAATCGACGATGGCGATCTGAAAGTCAGTGCATTTCTGGTCGACCACCCGCCTATCGTTCCGGCCTATGGCTACCGTTTTGACTACAAAGGGCGCTCACTTGTCATCAGTGGCGACACCAACAAAAGCCAGGCGATGGTGGACAACAGTCGCGGCGTAGATGTGTTGTTTCATGAGGCACAGTCCAACGGCATGTTAGATATTATGATTGCGGCGTCGCAGGCCATTTCTGAAAATAAGCGCGCTCAGTTATTCGAAGATATTCAGACTTACCATACAACGCCTGTCGAGGCGGCCGAGGTCGCGAATGAGGCCGGCGTTAAGCATCTTGTTTTTTATCACCTAACGCCTTCGCCGCGTAATTCTGTCATGGCTGACAGACTTTTACGTGGAGTTAAGGATGTGCGACCCGACAATTGGACGCTCTCGGTAGACGGAACGAAAGTGACGTTGCCGATAGGCAGTGATGAGATTGTCATCGGGATGCATTAGGGCTATTAAAAAGCTATTAATTTGATCCAGCTCGCGCGGAATTTAACCCTGCTGGCTGGAGTTCAAAGATAGCTGCTGCCAGGCGATCTTACTTATCCGATAGCACAACGTTTCGGTGGCAGCGCCGGTCACAGCAAGGTCTGCAGTATAGGCATAGGCGGCGCCTATTTTCTGGGCAGCTTTTTGAGAGCGAATGTTGGTTGGCGCAATGTGCAGCCACACTTCATCGTATGTTTCGAAGGCATGCGCAAGCATCAATGCCTTCATCGCTCGATTCCACGCGCCACCCCAGTAGAGATGGTCGAGGAATGTAAAACCAATCGACATTGACTCTTTGATATCGGGTGCCGGATAGTAGCGCGAACAACCAATAATTTTTGCCTCGTGAGTCCCACCCGTCGATGTGTCTAGCGCGACAAGTGTCGTTCCGGTTTCTAGCAAAAAAACGAAATAGGGCTCAAATACCGACCGCTGCCACCGATCGTGTTTAGGATGACCGGCCCAAGTCTCAGGCGATGACGCCGCAAGATAAAGCCCCTCAAAGTCGGCTTCGGCAAGCGGGCGCAGCGTGAGCATTCCATTGCTTAGTCTCGGCTGGGCATTGAACGCCATCACTCGATCCTCGATTCGGGGCTTTGGCTCTTTAGCTCTTTGGCTCTATGGCTCTATGGCTCTATGGCGCACTGCGTTGGCGGCTGATTGCTTTCAAACCAGTGAGCGTGCAGCGACTACGCTGGAATTCTGTGCAGCGCGCAAATTTTGTTACCCGAAGGATCACGAAGATAAGCGAGATACATTTTGCCGCTATCGCCTTCACGAATGCCTGGCGCGTCTTCGCAGGCAGTGCCGCCGTTCGCGACGCCTGCGGCATGCCATGCATCGCCCTGTGCTGCATCGGTTACTGAGAAGCCGATTGTGCTGCCATTGCCGCCAGTCGCAGGTTTCTCATCTATGGGCTCGGAGATCGAAAAGATTCCGGTTGGCGCCATGTAGAAATAGCGCTTTTTGCCTGTGGGGCTTGCGTTCAAAACACCTGGGCCGTAGCCAAGAACGCCTAGCACTTCATCATAAAATTTCTTCGACGCTTCGATATCGGTGGCGCCTAACATAATGTGACTGAACATCGTTTTCCTCTCTGCATTACTTTGTTTGACTGGTTACCATCGCGCCTATTAGGCCAGATAAATTTTTTTAATGAGGCTATAACGACGCGATAAGAGCCCAATAGTAACCTACTTCTGCTCGCTCGACAGCAGGCAGCTTAGATGAATTATCCGCCACAGAACCTGGCCTATCGACGCCGCTGCCGCTAAAGCGTGACGTCTATAGCGGCCACCACGGCGAGTGCTTTTTGAGTTGCCTCGTCTGTAGTGGCGCCCCGTGCTAGCGCGACGCCCATGCGCCGCTTGCCTGTGACCTCGGGCTTGCCAAAGAGACGAATCGATGTGTCCTCTACGGCGGTAGCCGCCCTCAGATTCCCGAAGCTTGCCTGTGCACTATTGCCCTCTACCAAGAGAACCGCGGACGCAGAGGCTCCGTAAAAGCGAATAGTCGGTATGCTAAGGCCCAGAATAGCCCGCGCATGAAGCGCAAACTCCGAGAGGTCCTGTGAGATTAGGGTCACCATGCCAGTGTCATGGGGACGCGGCGAGACTTCGCTAAACAGTACGTCGTCTCCCTTTATAAAAAGCTCGACCCCGAACAGCCCACGGCCACCTAGCGCGCCGGTGACTTTCGTCGCAATCTCTTTCGCTTTAGCCAACGCTATGGCAGACATGCTCTGTGGCTGCCAAGACTCACGATAGTCACCCTCTTCTTGGCGGTGGCCTATTGGTTCACAAAAACTGACACCGTCGACATGCTGGATTGTTAGTAATGTTATCTCGTAGTCAAAATCCACGAAGCCTTCGACGATAACGATACCAGCGCCAGCGCGGCCACCTTCCTGCGCGTAATGCCACGCCGACTCAATATCGGCGTCATTTTTAATCGTGCTCTGGCCTTTTCCAGAAGAACTCATAATCGGTTTGACTACACAAGGAATTCCAACCGCCGCAATCGCCGACTGATACTCTTCATAGGTTGCTGCGAAGCGATACGCAGAGGTCGGTATTGCAAGCTCCTCTGCTACCAGTCGGCGAATGCCTTCGCGGTTCATTGTGAGCTGCGCGGCCCGCGCACTGGGCACGACGTTAAAGCCTTCGTTTTCGAGTTCGACAAGTGTCTGTGTCGCAATCGCTTCGATCTCCGGCACGATGTAATCTGGACGCTCTAATTCGATCACTCGTCTAAGTTCAACCTCATCGAGCATAGAAAAAGTATAACTACGATCTGCTACTTGCATGGCAGGCGCGTTCGCATAGCGATCGCACGCGATAACTTCTATGCCTAGCCTCTGCAGCTCTATCGCCACTTCTTTGCCTAGTTCGCCCGAGCCGAGCATCAATACTTTTGTCGCTGTCGCGGAAAAAGGAGTGCCGATAGTTGTCATAGTGTCATCGCTCGTTATTCTAGTAAGCTGGTATCAGTACTCGACCGGCTCGAGGGCGATTGGCGTGAACACCAGATCACTATCGAGTTGTCGCCATTCATCGTTTGAGAAACCGCTGTCTTCAAATTCCTCATACGATTCCCAAAGGTCGTCGGGAATAATCCAGCCCTTATCATCGGTATGCGTTTCGCGCGGGAGACTGTACTTTCCGACGATCAGCCGGAATTGCTCAGAAACCGCCGCGTCGTCTTTTTCCCGCCATTCACTAAAAAGTATTTCGCTATCGCTTACAAGAAGGTCATCGACAGAGTACTCGTCTGGATCGATCGCGATAACAAACGCATCTTCCGGCGCATGAAAATTTGTTTCCCAGCGCTCAAAAATCTGCCCTGTTAAAACATGCTCAACGTAGTGGATACGCTCGAAGCTGTCTTCTCTCGTAATTACCGTGTATTTATTGATGTCAGTAGCTTCCTATTTTGTCTAACAACCGTTATTCCACTGTCACAGACTTAGCAAGATTGCGCGGATGATCTACGTCAGTGCCTTTTGTAATCGCCACGTAATAGGACAAGAGCTGCAGCGGCACAGTAAAAACAATCGGCGCAAGGACCTCTGAACAGCGCGGCACATTAATCACTTTGAGACCCTTTTCTGATTGATAGCCGATGCTTTCGTCGGCGAACACGAACAGTTTGCCGCCACGCGCACTAACCTCAGATAAATTCGCTTTAAGCTTGCCTAGCAAATCATTATTTGGCGCCACCGCAACGACTGGCATTTTGCTGTCGACAAGCGCAAGCGGCCCATGTTTCAGCTCGCCTGCAGGATATGCCTCAGCATGAATATAGGAAATCTCTTTAAGTTTAAGCGCTCCTTCTTTCGCGACTGGGTATTGAATTCCGCGACCCAAAAAGAGGCTGTGATGTTTGTCACTAAATTGTTTAGCGATTGTTTTAATTTGTTTGCGCAGCCCAAGTGTCTTTTCAACAATGCCTGGTAGTTTGTGTAGCTCTTTCACAAGCTTCGCTTCTTGCGCAGTGGTAAGGCCGGTGCGGCGAGCGAGCACGATCGCGAGCACGAGCAATATAGCTAGCTGCGTAGTAAATGCTTTAGTAGAGGCAACGCCGATCTCCTGCCCTGCCATAGTGAGCATGCTGATATCGGATTCGCGCACGAGCGAACTTGTCGCTACATTGCATATTGCAAGGGTTGCCACATAGTCGAGTTTTTTTGCGTAGCGCAGCGCGGCAAGCGTGTCGGCAGTTTCTCCGGACTGTGAGATAGTGACAAACAGAGTGTCTGGCTGCGCAATGATATCGCGATAGCGATAGTCGCTCGCAATATCGACCTGACAGGGTAGCTTTGCGATTGATTCAAACCAATATTTCGCCACCAGACCTGCGTGAGAGCTTGTACCGCACGCGACTATTTGTACGGATTTAATTTTGTCGAACAGTGCAGGAGCATTAATACCAAATGCTTGTTCGAGCACCGAGCTCTTGCTTACCCGACCATCGAGCGTGTCTTGTATAACGCGGGGCTGCTCGTAGATCTCCTTAAGCATGAAGTGCTCGTAGCGGCCTTTGTCTGAATCGGCTGTCTGATGCTTTACTGTCGTCGTAGGACGATTGACCTTCTTGCCTTTATGCCAGATCGCGATTGACTCTCTTTGGATCTGTGCGATATCACCTTCTTCGAGATAGATGAAACGGTCGGTAACCTGGCCTAGCGCGAGCGGATCCGATGCGACAAAGTTTTCGCCGATTCCAACACCGATTACCAGTGGGCTTCCGCTACGTGCGACAACAAGTTTATCGGGTTCGGTATTGTCGATGACACAAAGCCCGTAGGCGCCCTCTAGTCGTTTCACCGTTTTCTTAACAGCAGATAACAGGGAAACTTTTCCACCCGCTCGGTTTGCATGAATAAGGTGCGCAATCGTTTCGGTGTCGGTATCGGTGTCGAAGGTGTAGCCCGCTTTTCTTAGCTCGGCTCTCAGCGCCTCATAGTTTTCGATGATGCCGTTATGAACGAGTGCAATATCGGCGCCAGAGAGGTGAGGGTGTGCGTTGGCGACACTCGGCTTACCGTGTGTTGCCCAGCGAGTATGCGCAATTCCGATGCGGCCGCTAGCTTTTGCCTTTGACTTGGATACGGCACTAACAAGTTTATTAACCTTACCGACGGTTTTTATTGTATTGATTTGCGTGGCGAGTGCATTAGGCGTCGGTGAGATAAAAGCGAGTCCAGCGGAATCGTATCCTCTGTATTCGAGTCGCTTAAGACCTTCTAATAGAATTTCTCTCACTTCTCTTTCTGCAATAGCACCAACGATCCCACACATACTTTTGCCTCTGTTTCTATTACAGCCTGATTGGTTCTCTACACATTTTTATTTTTTAATCGGCCTTTTCCAGCCAGGGATATTGCGTTGTTTCGCTCGTCCTACAGCGAGATTCTCACTAGGTACTGGAAGGTTAACGACCGACCCTGCGGCAACAAAGACGCCGGTTTCAAGTTCAACCGGCGCAACCAGTACACTGTTCGAGCCAATGAAAACGTCGTCACCTACTGTAGTTGTGTGCTTATTAACACCATCGTAATTACAGAAAATTGTTCCGGCGCCGATATTAACGCCGGCACCGATTACCGCATCGCCGACATAAGCCAGATGATTTGCTTTACTGCCTTTGCCCATGACAGTTTTTTTAGTTTCGACAAAGTTGCCTATTTTTACTGAGTCTGCGAGCACTGTGCCTGGTCTCAACCGCGCATAGGGGCCTATGGAGGCTGCGTTGCCGATTACCGCGCCGTCAATAATTGTCCCCGGTAGAAGCGTCACATCATCGCCAAGTGTGGCATCTTTTACGATACAGTTCGCGCCGATAGAGACATTATTGCCAAACTTAACTTGCCCCTCTATCACGACGTTCACGTCGATCGTCAGGTCGCGGCCGTAGCTTATGTCGCCGCGGATATCGACCCGTGTTGGGTCCATTACTGTGACACCCGTGGCAAGAAGCGCTTGCGCTTGAATCATCTGAAAATGCCGCTCGAGCATACAGAGCTGTAGCTTGTCATTGACGCCCTGAACCTCATATTCGTCGCCAGTGGTCATTGACTCGACTAAATGGCCGTCGGCAACGGCCATCGCGACGACGTCGGTGAGATAGTATTCCCCTTGCGCGTTGTCATTGCTTAGACGGCTAAGCCAATCTTTAAGTTCGATGGCCGAGGCAACTAGGATACCGCTGTTCACCTCGTTAATGCTTTTTTGCTCCTCGGTCGCATCGCGTTCTTCGACAATGGCTTTTAGCTGATGCGATTCATCACGCACAATTCTACCGAGGCCTTCGGGGTTTTGCGTAAAGAGGGTAAACACGCCTAGCGGCGACATGGCGCTCGCCTCGATAAGCTCTTGCAGACTGTCTTTGCTCACTAGCGGGACGTCGCCGTAGAGAACAAGGACGCGGTCCTCGACACTACGCGCGGGAATGCTTGGTATGGCTTGCTTAACCGCATGGCCGGTTCCGAGCTGTTCTTCTTGAATAACAAAATTGAGATCGCCGCCTTTTATACCCTCGTGACTCGTGTATCCAGCGGCCGAATCATCGCCGATAAAATGCGTTTTGATGAGGTCTGCACCGTGTCCTACGACTAGGTGAATGTGTTCTGTTCCGAGTGAAGACGCACAGTCGACGACGTGCTCGATCATCGGCTTACCGGCAAGGGCGTGCATCACCTTGGGGAGATTAGAATTCATTCGCGTGCCTTTACCGGCGGCGAGAATTACCACGTCGAGTCTCATAGGTTTCTCACTGTTGTTTGGTAGATTATCGTAGGTTATCGGCTGCTTTGCTTGGTTCAAGCGCGGTAATTTTCCTACCGCACAACGAAAAAGGGTAGCTTTCGCTACCCTTTGTCATACGCTGATAGACCGTGTGGTCCTAGCGTTTGTGCTGGCGTAACGCTCGTAGTTGCGCGGCAGCCTCGGCGATGCGCGCTGCGGCACTGCCGTAGTCAAAGTCTGCGTGACGATCCTCAATAGCTTGTTCCGCGTCGGCGATTGCCTTCGCCGCTGCTGCCTCGTCGAGATCTTCGGCGCGTTCGGCAGTGTCTGCCAAAAGCGTTGCCGTACCGGGCTGTACTTCGAGGAAGCCACCTGACACGTAAAAGATCTCTTCTGTGCCGCCTTCCATAGTGAGCTTAACAGGACCTGGGATGAGCTGCGTGAGTAACGCTGCGTGTCCGGGAACGATACCGAGGTCGCCGAGCACGCCTGTTGCTACGATCATCTCGACAGAGCCTGAGAAGATGCTCTTCTCGGCGCTTACGATATCGCAGTGTAGGGTTGTGGCCATAGTGGTCTGCTCTCTTGTCTTTTAACTAGCCATTGGGCTGATAAGTTGATCGCTGCAGCGCTCAAAAAGCGCCTCAGCTGCGCAACGCTTACTTAAACGTTGCCGCCTTCTCGATTGCTTCTTCGATCGTACCGACCATGCTGAACGCTTGCTCGGGTAGGTGATCGTATTCGCCAGCAAGAATGCCTTTAAAGCCGTCGATCGTGTCTTTGAGAGACACATACTTGCCTGGGACGTTAGTGAAGATCTCGGCAACCGTGAACGGCTGTGATAAGAACTGGCTGATTCGACGCGCACGGCCCACTGTCTGACGGTCTTCGTCTGAGAGTTCGTCCATACCGAGAATCGCAATAATATCTTTGAGTTCTTTATAACGCTGAAGCACTGTTTGAACGCCACGAGCCACGTCGTAGTGTTCTGTGCCGATAACGAGCGGATCGAGCTGACGTGAGTTTGAATCAAGTGGGTCTACCGCAGGGTAGATACCAAGTGAGGCGATGTCACGCGAGAGTACAACCGTTGCATCGAGGTGAGCGAACGTCGTTGCCGGTGAAGGGTCAGTCAAGTCATCGGCAGGTACGTATACCGCTTGGATCGACGTGATAGAGCCGTCTTTGGTTGAGGTAATACGTTCTTGCAGCGCACCCATCTCTTCTGCAAGAGTAGGCTGGTAGCCCACCGCAGATGGCATACGACCGAGGAGGGCCGATACTTCGGTTCCTGCGAGCGTGTAACGATAGATGTTGTCGACGAAGAGGAGTACGTCACGACCTTCGTCACGGAACTGCTCGGCCATTGTCAGGCCAGTTAGTGCAACACGCAGACGGTTGCCGGGGGGCTCATTCATCTGGCCGTATACCATCGATACCTTTGATTCGCCTTCGAGGTCGATTACGCCTGATTCCTGCATTTCGTGATAGAAGTCGTTACCTTCACGAGTACGCTCACCCACTCCAGCGAACACAGACAGACCGCCACGGGCGGTTGCAATGTTGTTGATGAGTTCCATCATGTTAACTGTTTTACCTACGCCGGCGCCGCCGAGTAGACCAACCTTACCGCCCTTAGCGAAAGGACAAATGAGGTCGATAACTTTAATGCCTGTTTCGAGGATTTCGTTGTTCGCCGAAAGCTCTTCGTAAGTAGGTGCCTTACGGTGAATAGGCATATGAACCTTTGCGCCGATGTCGCCACGCTCGTCGATAGGACGACCGAGTACGTCAACAATGCGGCCAAGTGTTTCTTGACCAACAGGTACAGTAACCGGAGCACCTGTATCTTCAACATTGAGTCCGCGACGCAGACCTTCTGTGCTGCCGAGAGCAATGGTGCGGACGATGCCGTCGCCAAGTTGCTGCTGCACTTCGAGTGTAATTTCGGTATCAATAACCTTGAGGGCATCATAGACCGCAGGCACGCTGTCGCGCGCAAACTCGACGTCAATAACAGCTCCAATAATCTGTACGATTCGACCGCTACTCATGTTCGGTTCCTCTATATCCTAAGCACTAAATTCTATTTAAATTAATATCAGTTCGCACAGCCGTTAAACGGCCGATGCACCACCGACGATCTCTGATAGTTCTTGTGTAATCGCCGCTTGGCGCGCTTTGTTATAAACGAGCTGCAAGTTGTCGATGAGATCGCCCGCGTTGTCGGTAGCGTTCTTCATTGCGATCATTCGAGCGGCTTGTTCGCAGGCGTTGTTTTCAACAACGGCCTGATAAACCTGCGACTCGATATAACGATCCAATAGTCCGTCGAGAAGCTCCTGAGCGTCTGGCTCGTAGAGGTAGTCCCAATGGCCTTTTAGTTCGTCTTCGTCTGACGGCTCGAGTGGCAGAAGCTGCTGTACGTTTGCTTGCTGAGTCATTGTATTAACGAACTCATTGCTCACAACGAACACCTGATCTAGCTCACCGTTTTCAAACTTATCTAGCATGACCTTCACGACACCAACGATGTCGGCCGCTTCGGGCTTTTCACCCATGTCTCGAACCGAGGCGAGCACACTGCCGCCATAGTTCTTAAAGAAGTTCATTGATTTGGCGCCGATAGCACAAACGTCTACTTCGACATTCGCGTCGTGGTTCGCCTTCATCGCTGCGACGGTCGCTTTAAACAGGTTGGTGTTTAAGCCGCCACACAGGCCACGGTCCGTAGACACAACGATGTATCCGACTCGCTTAACTTCGCGCGTATCGAAAAACACGTGATGATATTCGGGCGTCGCGTGCGCAATGTGGCCAATAACCGCACGAATGCGCTGAGCGTAAGGCTTGCCCAGTTGCATGCGATCTTGTGCCTTGCGCATTTTACTAGCTGCGACCATTTCCATCGCGCTAGTGATTTTCTGAGTGTTTTTAATACTCGAAATCTGCGTTCGTATTTCTTTTCCGACAGCCATTGCTCAGTTGCTTCTCTTAGTTGTAAGTGAGTGCATCGCTCGAGCTAGTCTTGCGCTCGAGCACCGCAGGGCTTACCAAGTTTGAGTCGACTTAAACTTATCCAAGGCGGCTTTAAACTTAGACTCTAAGTCGTCGTTCCAATCGCCTTTCTCATTGATAGTCGCCATCAAAGCCGATTCTTCGCTGTTCATGTATGACAGCAATGACGCTTCGAAATCGAGTACCTTGTTAAGTGCGACGTCTTTTAGGTAGCCATTGTTAGCTGCATAAATCACGACGCCCATTTCGGCAACTGACAGAGGCGAGTACTGCTTCTGCTTCATAAGCTCGGTTACGCGCTGTCCGTGCTCGAGCTGTGCGCGAGTTGCTTCGTCGAGGTCTGATGCAAACTGAGCAAAAGCCGCTAGTTCGCGGTACTGCGCAAGTGCGATACGAATACCGCCGCCGAGCTTCTTAATAATCTTCGTCTGCGCCGCACCACCTACGCGCGATACCGAAATACCCGGATTCATCGCAGGGCGGATGCCTGAGTTGAAGAGGTCGGTTTCGAGGAAGATCTGTCCGTCTGTAATCGAGATCACGTTAGTTGGAACGAATGCCGACACGTCGCCAGCCTGCGTTTCAATAATAGGCAGCGCTGTGAGTGAACCGGTTTTGCCTTTCACTTCGCCATTAGTAAACGCTTCGACATACGCAGCGCTTACTCGTGACGCACGCTCGAGGAGACGTGAGTGTAAGTAGAATACGTCACCAGGATAGGCTTCACGACCTGGTGGACGACGCAGGAGCAGTGAAATCTGGCGATAAGCTACCGCTTGCTTTGACAGGTCATCGTAAACGATCAGCGAGTCTTCGCCGCGGTCACGATAGTATTCGCCCATTGTGCAACCCGCATAGGGTGCGATGAACTGCATTGACGCAGGATCGGACGCAGTAGCTGCAACAATGATGGTGTATTCGAGTGCGCCATGCTCCTCTAATTTCTTCACCACGTTGGCGACAGAAGAGGCTTTTTGGCCGATGGCGACATAGACACACTTAATGCCTTTGCCTTTCTGATTGATAATCGTATCGATCGCAACCGCTGTTTTGCCAACCTGACGGTCGCCAATAATTAGCTCTCGCTGACCGCGGCCAACAGGCGTCATCGCATCGATTGACTTAAGGCCAGTTTGGATTGGCTGATCTACCGACTTACGTGCAATAACACCCGGCGCAATCTTTTCAACCGCTGCGGTAAGCTTCGCGTCGATTGGTCCCTTGCCGTCGATTGGTTTGCCTAGCGCATCGACCACACGACCTTCGAGTTCGGGGCCAATTGGCACTTCGAGAATGCGCTGAGTACAGCGACAGGTCTGGCCTTCGGCGAGTGATAAATAGTCGCCCAATACGACGGCGCCGACTGAGTCGCGCTCGAGGTTAAGTGCCATCCCGTAGATGCCACCTTCGAACTCGATCATCTCACCGTACATCACGTCGGCAAGGCCGTGGATGCGGATAATACCGTCGGATACGCTAACGATCGTGCCTTCGTTCTTGGATTGAACCGAGACGTCGAGGTTATCGATGCGTTGCTTAATAATTTCGCTGATTTCTGAGGGATTCAGTTCTTGCATGCTTATATCCTAGATCCTGACGTGTTCAGGAATTTATTGATTCGGCTAATTTCTTGAGTTTGCCTCGAACCGAGCTGTCGATCACGGTATCACCGGCGCGGATAATCGCGCCACCGATCAAGCTTGGGTCAACGGTGGCAACCAGCTTCACTTCACGATTGAGGCTCCTCGTCAGCGCGGCTGCGAGCGCGTCCACTGTCGCGTCGTTAACCTCAAAGGCGGTAGTGACCATCGCGTCTACCGACTTCTCTTGCTGTGCGCGAAGCGCCTCAAATAACTCAACTATCTCGGCAATTAGCGTCAAGCGTCCGTGATAGGCGAGCACTTTAACTACGTTTTGGGCCGCTGGCGTTAAAGCATCACCGAAAATATCGATTAGCTTTGCAGCCTGTTCTTCGGCGGTAATGACCGGCGAAGAAAGGAGGGTGGCGACTCGCTCGTCTTTGCAGACTAGGGCAATTTGGCGCAGCATCTGCGACCAGCCCGCGAGGTCGTTGCTCTCTGCAGCGACTTGAAACACAGCCTTCGCGTAAGGCCGTGCGAGAGTTATTGGTTCTGCCATGTGTGAAACCTGGTTTTTAACCTAGTTGCCCCCGAGGGTTTCCCCTCAAGGCGTTGGCCGCTTGCGTTCGATACGCGAGCCTTTGTCGGTCTTGGAGCGGATCGGCGACATTTGCCGTTGACCCGCCCTACAGCACTAATTTAGAGCTCGGCTGCGAGGCCTTTTAAGAGCTCTTCATTAGCAGCTTGATCTATTGATCGTTGCAAAATCTTCTCAGCGCCGGCGATAGCGATAGTAGCAACCTGCTCACGCAGCGCCTCTTTCGCTCGGTTTGCTTGCTGTTCGATCTCTGCATTCGCTGCAGTGATTAACCGCTCACCTTCGGCTCGCGCTTGATCTTTCGCTTCTTCTACAATTTGATTAGCGCGTCGCTTTGCCTGATCAACTATTTCAGCTGCTTCACGCTTTGCGATTTCTTTGTCTTCACCAGCCTTTTCTTGCGCGGCTGCGAGGTCGATTTGTGCGCGTTCTGCCGCTTCAAGACCGTCAATAATTTTCTTACGACGCTCTTCGAGCACAGCAACCAAAGGTGGCCAAACCACCTTCATGCAGAAGTAGGCAAACAGCGCAAACGCGATGCTCTGACCAATTACTGTTGCGTTTAAATTCATGCTTTCTCTCCTGTCTGGTTGGGCTTAGCCCTTCCGAGATGCAGTTAATTAACCGAGGAAAGGATTAGCGAAGATGAACAGGAACGCGATACCAACACCGATGATGGAGATAACGTCCACGAACGCCGCAACGAGAAAGAATTGTGTTTGTAGCTTAGGTGCGAGCTCTGGTTGACGAGCTGAACCTTCGATCAACTTGCCGCCTAGGCTGCCGAACGCTACCGCGGTGCCAGCACCACAGATACCGAAGATAATTGCTGCCGCGAGTAGAGTCATTGCTTCAATGGTCATGTTTGTCTCCAAGTTTTACTTTCTTGTGGAGCCATTCGGCTCCGGGTTTCAGTGGTTTGGGTCTTACTTTTTTAGTGATCGACTTGATGCGCTTGGTTCAGATACACAATCGTGAGCATCATAAACAGGTAAGCCTGCAATGTGATGACCAAGATGTGGAACACAGCCCAAGCGAAGTGCAAGGGAAGCTGATACCAACCGAGTAGTGCGATTACTAAGAAAATCACCTCGCCGGCAAACATGTTGCCGTAGAGTCGCAGCGCGAGGGATACCGGCTTTGCGAAAAAGCCTGGCAACTCGAGCAGCAAATTAAGCGGTGCTAAATACCACTTAGGGAATGGGTGCATAAGGAAATCGTTAGCAAAGCCGAGCGGGCCTTTAACCTTGAGGCTGTAGTAGATAACCATCAAGAACACGGCTGTAGCAAAGCCCAAGGTGATATTGATATCGGTAGTCGGCACTGCTTTAAAGTAGAGGTGCGAGTCGCCGGCGACTGTCTGTGCGAACAAAGGAATCCAGTCGACGGGGACTAAATCCATCGCGTTCATCAGAAATATCCAGCTAAACGTGGTGAGCGCGAGTGGCGCTACAAACTTGTTTTTCGCATGGAACGCGCCATCGACGCTTTCGATAACAAATTCGACAATCATCTCGACAAAATTCTGCACGCCGCCCGGAACCCCTGACGTCACTTTGCGTGACACGAGGTAATAGAAGCCCATAAAAAGAACGCCGAGAATCAATGAGATCAACATAGTGTCTACATTAATGGCCCAAAAGCCCATCTGCGTTGCTTCTTCAGGTGTATGCGCAAAGCCCCAATGGCCGTCGATCTTGCCATAGGTAAGAAAGCCAAGGTGGTGAGATACATACTCGGTGCCGCTCGCGTAGAGGACGTCGCCGTTTGCTTCAGCCATAAGTCAGTCTTCTGTCAGTGTTCGTCGGTTATTTGTTGTCAATCTGATGCTTGGTCAGTCTTTTGTTTGGTCAGTCTGTTTTTTTGTTTGGTCGGTTTAACTTTTAGTCAGTCTATAGGCGCCATAAATGCCCGCTATGTGAACGACCAAAAATCCCACAAAAACCCAAACGGGGGCTAGTGGTTTAACGCTAGCGAAGGTCAGCGCGAATCCAGCTGCCATCAGTCCTAGCTTAATCGCCTCTCCTTTAAACACCGAGGCAATCATTTTCTCTGTTTCACTCGCACCGCGATGCTGAAACGTCTTAAACGCGAAATAGGCGCCAGGGATTGCGCTTATTAACCCGCCTAAAAAGGTGGAGTAGGCAATTACCCCTTTGTCTTCGCCCGCTATTACCCCTACCAGTGCAGCAATAACGACTGCGGCGGTAAACTGAAGCACAATCACTCGGGTAAAAGGTGGCGGCTTAATAGTCGACACGGCCATTCTCTCTTTGTTTTGCCTCTCGTCATCTTCCGTAACTCTTACTTAACTCTTAACTTAAGATTTACGTAATAGCGATGCTTGAGGCGAGATTCGGCCGAGTTAAAGCTAAACCAAGGCGCGTATTATAGGGATATTGGTTGCTTCTAGCAACTAGCCTCATCGCCCTGTGGGTAAGAATCAACAGCAATAGGTTGTCACTTAATATGGGCGATGATCCCATCAAGCTCATCTAAGGTGTTGTATTTTAATACTAATTTACCTGATCCTTTAGCGTTATGCTGTAATACAACTTTCGCGCCGATTTTCTCCGCTACGGTTTGTTCGAGTAGTCGTATGTCTGGGCTAACCGGCGCAGAGAGCTTTTTAGCGGGCCCTGCAAGCAGCCGCCTGACAAGCGCCTCGGTCTGCCTCACCGACAGCCCGCCGCCAACAACGCTCCGCGCAGCGGACGTTTGCTGATCTTGGGGGAGTGCAAGAATCGCGCGCGCGTGCCCCATCTCTATATCGCCGCGCTCGAGCATTACTCGTGCATCAAGGCTTAAGTTAATCAGACGCATGAGATTGGTGACCGTCGCGCGGGATTTTCCAACCGCGTCAGCAACCTGTTGCTGAGTGAGTTCAAACTCATCTTGCAGGCGCTTGAGCGCCACGGCCTCCTCTATCGGGTTTAAATTCTCGCGCTGAATATTCTCGATAAGAGACATGGCGATCGCCGCGTCGTCTGCAACAGGCTTAATAATCGCAGGGATCGAATCCAAACCAGCAAGTTGAGTCGCCCGCCAGCGGCGCTCGCCGGCGATAATTTCATAGCGATCAGCAGAGATTGGCCTAATGACAATGGGTTGCATAACGCCTTGTTGCTTTATGGAAGCCGCAAGTTCGCCTAGTGCTTCTTCGTTCATGTCTGTTCGCGGCTGGTATTTTCCGCGCTGAATAAGATCTACAGGGATGTGTCGAAGCTCACCGTCTCGAACGGCGCTCTCTGG
>LICD01000032.1 GCA_001438145.1 OM182 bacterium BACL3 MAG-120619-bin3
GGTGCCGGTTAGATCAGCCGCCTCTCAAATAACGTAACCGGTATAGATAAACATGAGCAGCTTGTGTGTGTAAAATACGGGCAAGCTCTACCTTGCACAAAGACTTTTATCTCGACCTAATCAACGCTCAAAGCCAGAGAAGCCGATCACCAATGACAGGTTCAACACAGCTTATCCAATTCGAATTCATCCGCGTGTCGGGCCCCGACGCACGTACCTTCTTGCAAGGCCAAGTAACCTGCGACACAACGAAAATAACGCCAACGCAGAGCGTGCTAGGCGCGCTTTGCAACCTCAAAGGCCGCGTAATCGCAGATTTCAGGGCAGCGCAATGGGGTGAAGACATTCTCTTACGAGTCGGCGCAGGCCTAGCGGACCCCGTGCTGGCCGTGCTTAAAAAGTACGCAGTTTTCTCTAAACTGACACTGAGCAAGGAAGCGGAGCTTGGGGCCCTAGGCCTTCTTGTTACTGGCGAACCAGAAGGCACCAGCCTGCCCTCTGCCCCCCATGCGGTGATAAGCCTCAGCGAAGACGTTTTGGCTATCGACTCTGGCTGCGGTGAAACGGGGACACGGTGTATCGAACTGTGGGGGAGCAAGACATCGATACAAAGCGATGCGGCGCTTTTGGCCACATCAATCTCGACCGAATCGGATAAGGCGATACCTGTGGCGACGGTCGCTGTTGCAAGACAAGACGAATGGATACGACTCGAAATCCTCAGTGGGGTGATTCATATCACCCCTACCCTAAGCGAAGAATACACTCCTGCTCAGCTAAACTATGATATTTCGGGCGTCGTTGATTTCAAAAAAGGCTGTTACACAGGCCAAGAAATAGTTGCTCGCATGTTCTACCGCAGCACGCCGAAAAAGCGACTTTATCCGCTCAGCGCCGACACGCAACTTGCCCCCGAAGCCGAGGTAGCAGATTCGGCAAGCGAGGAGATGATCAAGCCTCTTATAGTCGCAGGCAATGCAATGCTCGCGCAGCTTGATATAGACCCTGCGTCGCGCAAGCTGACGCTCGCGGGCGACCCTAGCACCGAGCTTACAGTCAAAGAGCCCGTCTATTTCGCGAAATGAAAATCCGCAGGCCCCCTGCGGCGGACGAGCAAGATCACGTCTTGCTTCCTCCCCGTTACATTCGGCACGTCCCACGAATGCTCTGCGCGGCCTGGGATTTTCACATAACCACCTACCGCCAGTTTAAGTGCCTCTCCGTTTAGTTGGAGCGTGACCTCCCCCTGCAGGACAGTGGCAAATTCATCGAACGAATGCCAGTGCAAATCGAAATGCGAACCCGCTGGAAATAACGCGTAGTAACTGATCCCGGCTGTCGATTCGTCTGTCTCAATCAGTTGCGTCCGCACGCCGACTGGGTACCCACCGCCACCCCCGGGTTTGCCCCACTTAATTGACTCGAGTGAGAAGTTAACTGTCTCGGCTGCGGCGGAATAAGAAAACAACAGAAACAAGGTAAGGATGAAGTGGGTAATTTTTACGCTCATAATCGTTCTCTACTGATTGCCTTAAAACACAGTGCGCTCACTTACTTACGCAACACATTGATTAAAAGCCAAATTTGACTTGCAAACAACGAAAAGAGAGCTGTACTGACGCACTAGGCGTATAGAATAGTGAATTCTGAAATTAAATCGAAACAACCTGAGCAGCAATAAAATGAAGCTAATTGTTACCTTTGACAGCGCTATAAGAACCCTCTCCGTTCGTATTGGCATTGGTCTCATCGTCGCTTCGCTGGTCTTGTTTACATCATGTATCGTCGGACTATTCGAGTTTTCAGTCTTCGACTTTGCTGGTCATTCTGGAATTCGAACACTAGCCGCACTGGCAGTTCTAGGTTGCGTCACATCAGCCATCGCATCAATGGAAGATTAAAGAGAAAAATTATGTTTAAGCAATCAGACCTATTTATATTACTAGCAGTGACCATTTCTTTCGCGGTATCTGGATTTTTATGGTTTTCTGGGCAGACAGACGAGGGGCTGTTCACCGCAGTGTGGGTTCCGTCCATACTCTGCTTCGGCATCTACTTTAAACTTATGGCGTCGCAAGGGAGAGGAAGATGAGTGCATCATTGATTCTGGGCGTTGCCGTGGTCGTTTTTTCCCTGATGCTTGTAGGGCTTATCCTCACAGCGAGAGAAGCGTCGAAATGGGATGACCCTGCCACGTTTAAAGGCAAAGACGAGCAAAAATAACGAACCGATTATTTTCGCAGTTAACCGAGGTCTTTGCGAAGACCCCGGTTAACCGGCTTGTCTAACAGAGATACTCTCTTTCAATATTGCGCGATATTCCGCTGAAAAACTCGCCAGTAATACCATTTCGCCACTACCTGCTCACTACCGTCTTCAGCGATTGTTGTTGTAATCGCATCCCTGCCTAATACCTCTGAAAGCTCCACAGGATCATGAACCAGTGCTGCCGTCATCTCGTAAATCTTGCCGTCGATTTTTAGTCGAACCCGAGGGTCATTCTCTACGTTCGCCCACCACTGTTTGTAGTCAGGAAAATCGCGCGCTAGCCTGGCATCTCTGGCACTGCCGCCGATATACATTTTGTCACCACGAGGCGTCGGCAATATGGTGACTGAGTAAGGAATGCCATACCACGTTTGGGTTTCTAACATGATGGTATTGCCGCGTTCTGGGTGCGCCACATCTAAAACCCAATCCCAATTGTCAATTGGCTCTTTTACAACCTCACCAGAAAGCCACAACCCAGGCAATGTCATTCTGCCGCGCTCATTGTATTCCTGCGTTGTGTAATCCATATACTCGGGGTCGAGTCCGGTAACACGCAAAGTAAGCAGAGCACCCAGCAAAAAAAAGCCAAGAATCAAAAGTGGTTTTGCTATTTTCTTCATAGGAATTAAGCCCACCTATTCTAATTATGACCTTAGATCACGAAAGATTCGCGTGCCTAAGTATTATTACTGTTGCCGCACAGATACTGGATATTAAGAGACTTTACTGACTTTATCAGCGTCAGCTGATGCTTTTTATACTTCTGAGCGAGTCCACTAGAAGCTGTAGGGCTCTATCAGTAAACGTTGCCATATTGCCTGCACGATTATCCGAATTTGTTTTAATTGTTACTGTGGCGTCAATAGGGCCAGACAACGCGATCACGCTAATGCCTATTACATCACTGTAAGGTGTGCCACCGGGGCCTGCCACTCCTAACTCTGCGATACCCCAAGTCGTATCCAACTTAGCTCGGGCAGCTATCGCAAATTCAAGGGCCATTTCTTCAGTTAAGGGGCTGAGTTGCCTTGTACGCTCTCTGTTTAAGTCTAGGAATGCGAGACGTGATTTGGCGGTATAAATCACGGCGCCTCCCTTAAAATAACGAGAAGCGCCAGGGACAGAAAGCAAGCTCGCCGATATCATCCCCCCAGTAGAAGACTCTGCTACCGATATAGAGTGGCTAAGTTCGCACAATAGCGTAGCGGCGATTTGCGCATGTGGTGAAAAATGGAACATAGACATCGCCTTTGGAGAAGCTTTGATTGTTTTGGGGCCAGGAAAAGGGCCGCATTTAGGACAAGTAGAAATAGGTTCATTTTTTAGGCCTAAATTAGCGCTAGCATGTTCAAACTATCACGCACAACATACCTTCCTTTGCCAACTGTCGTTGTTCTGTGTTGCAAACACACCGATTACGGAATTTGAAAGCCCGGTGTAGATCGCGAAAGTGCCAACTCCTCTGCATTCATGTCCTCTTCGATAGCATCGAACAAGGGCGTTGTTATATAACGCTCGGCGGAATCTGCGATCATACAAAGTATCACCGAGCCAGGAGCAGCATTTTCAGCAACTTTCATCGCGACAGCAAAAGAGGCGCCCCCAGAAATACCGGTCATGATACCCTCCTTTTGTGCAAGCTTTGTCGCCCATTCCAGGCCTTCAGAACCAGCCACTGGAATTAACTGATCGTAATTTTTTTTGTCTACAACTTCTTGCAAGACAAAAGGGATGAAATCAGGAGTCCAGCCCTGAATCGGATGCGGCTGCCAAGATGGGTGACTACTTGCTGGTGAACCAGACGATGTCCGCGCTTGCACAGTACCACTAGCCAAGAGAGATGCATCCGCAGGCTCGCTCAGTACAATTTTTGTTTCCGGCCGCTCTTTTCGCAAAACACGAGAAACCCCTGCGATAGTTCCTCCGGATCCATATCCCGTGACGAAATAATCAAGACGCTGACCCTTAAAATCCGCGATGATTTCGGGACCTGTGGTGGCTTCATGGATGTCCGCATTAGCGGCTGATTCAAATTGTTGGGCTAAAAACCAGCCGTTCGACTCAGCTAATTCAACCGCCTTTTGATACATCCCCAACCCTTTTGCAGCCCGCGGAGTAAGGACAACTTTGGCTCCCATCATGCGCATCAACTTGCGGCGCTCAATTGAAAAGCTATCCGCCATCACAATTACCAAAGGATAACCTTTTTGCGCACAGACCATGGCCAGGCCAATGCCTGTATTGCCGCTAGTAGCTTCGACCACCGTTTGCCCAGGCTTTAAGCTTCCATTACTCTCAGCGGTTTCGATAATGTTTAGTGCTAATCTATCTTTTACAGAGCCCCCTGGATTAAAAAATTCTGCTTTAACATAGAGAGTAACTCCGTCAGGAGCCAGATTATTTACTCTAATGCAGGGTGTATTACCAACAGTTTCGAGAACACTATCAAATAAGCGATTTTGGCCGGAGATAGTGCGAAATCCTTGGATATTCGGCATGCAAGCTTCCTTTTACTTAAAACACTGGCTATATGTTTATAAAACCAGCGTAGGCTTACGCTGCAGCCAAAGAAAAGTCAATGTCAGTGAATTAAGATAAGTTAGCTGACAAGATAGGTTTGGGCTAGCGAGTAATAAGAAAGCCCAACGCTAACATCGTCAGCACCGGGCTCTGTTGATTTCATGCATAGATACTAGTAAGAAGTTTTCTCTTTTTCTACCAACGTGCTACGTGACTCATAAAAATATTACTATCGCTACAATGTTCCATTACGCCGCCGTCAGGAGTGCCGACTCTCCGCGGCCCCATGAGGTCTAGCCGTTTAGACAAATCAACTAAGTCTTTCCCTACTAGTCGAATCGTAATTCGTGTTCCCATCTCTACATTCGGCATACTCCCATGTTTCAACTGAGAGAGCTGCATAATCGTTTCATGCTCACCATCATATTGGGCGTTAGCCCTCGAAAGCCCTTGATACGCCTCTTCGATAGTCACGCCAGCTTTTAACGTACAGAATCTTGCAGCGATTCCTGTAATTTGGTTCTTGCCATTATCGTATGGATTGCCAGTTCCAATATTATAATTGTCAAAAAACTTACGATTAGAATTGTCACAAGTTATCAATTCATTCAAATGATTTTGTGGCCCTGATTGTTGTCTTTCCCTACTGCTCGCGGCAGCCCAATGAGTTAAGTCGTCCCAATAGACTGATCTAAGAACCCAATCATCACTAAAATTTGAACCTGAAATTGGGGTTCTGTAAAAAATTCGATTAGGGCCTCCTTCAGACTTAGGTATTGCGCGCGCCACAGCAATAACATCATCGATACTATGGCCGTGACTTATTTTGCATTGCGTATTTACTAGGAGACTGCTGTTCGGCAATTCCTGCGCGAAAGACAGGCTAGGCAGGAAAGGCGTACTAACAAGAATTACTAATCCTAAAATATTTTTATACATGACGTTTTTTCCTTAAAAATTTTGATCAATTTTTGCTAACTTCCAAATTAAGTTATCGAAAATTTTATACGCATGCTACTGTGGAAATCCCTTAGGCACCTTGTTTAAGCTACGGCAGATTTATAGCTAAAAGGTTTATGAGGCGTCGAAATGGGACGACCCCGCAACTCACAGGAATGACAATGAATGATATTAGGACGGCCTCGAGGCTTTTGCTTCTCACCTGCGTTATGCTGATAAGCCCCTTTGTATTCAGTGAAGAGTTGAAAGTAGATAATCTTCTGCTCAATGGCTTCAAAAGCAATGAACCTGACCTCCAGTGGTACGTTCAAAATGACACTGTCATGGGTGGTCGCAGCGAAGGCGGCTTTAGTATCGTAGATGAAGAGCTTCTCTTTTCTGGTGTGACTAATACCAACGGAGGTGGATTCAGCTCAATCCGCACTCAAAGGTTTATCAAAGACCTTTCTGGATACTCAGGTGTAAAACTTCGAGTAAAGGCCGATGGTCGAAAGTACACGTGGTCAATACAAACAGACGCTAGATGGCGAGGAAGACAGGTAAGTTATTGGGCGGACTTCAAGACGATTGCTGGCGAGTTAGAAGAGATTTACATTCCATTTACAGAGTTCGCTCCTCAATTCCGTGGGTTTGAGCTCGATGGGCCGAGCCTCGACCTCAGCAACATATCGGAGTTTGCTCTTTACCAGTACGATAAGACTGACGGCGCATTCGAGCTTAAACTTTTAAGTGTTGAAGCCTACACTCAATAAACAGCAGAATCAGCCTCCCTGTAGGTAGGCCCTAGTTGGCGATTCAGAAGCTCTGCAGTTCAGTAGATACGGAGTCTGTGGAGGGTGGTGTTGGGCTATTGAGGGGTGGGATTGGCTGGGGTGTTAATAGGCCTTATTAGGGACCTTCAGAGACACACACTTCCCATATCTGTCTAACACGCTACTAGTTTTTAACCCCAACGCCGGTCCTAAGCGAAAGCAACAAGCATATAAACATAGAAGATGGTGCCCCGGAGAGGATTCGAACCTCTGACCTGCCCCTTAGGAGGGGGCCGCGCTATCCAGCTGTGCCACCGGGGCTTGATCGGTGAAGTGTAGAAAAAATGCCTCGAAAATTCCCTTTACCTCTATAACTTTGCATTAAGGGCGCGCCAAGGGGCGTGTCTTAGAGTGTGGTGCTTGACCGAGGATCGGAGTTTATCACAGTCTTTGTGAGATTTTCGCGGGGTTTCTTGCTCGAGCAAAAGCCACTCTTGAGTTTAGTCGCCGAACAAGCGGCCTAAGAATTAGCTTAAATAGTAACCTGAGGTTTGCCAGTAAAAGCCACGGTGTTAGACTCTGACTCGCGTCGAAATCTCGCGCTTAAACCACCCGCTAGCAGGCATCCATGGCTCTCACTTGGCACACCAAACCTTTCGACGCGCTCAGCAACTCAGAGCTTTACTCCATGCTGAGGCTGCGTAGCGAAGTGTTTGTGGTTGAGCAAAACTGCGTCTACCTTGACCTCGACAACATCGATCAGAAGGCCCAACACGTTATTGCGATCAATGCAGAGCAAGAGGTGGTTTGCTGCGCTCGAATCGTCGCACCTGGCGTGAAATATGACGGCGCCTCGATCGGACGCATCGTGACAAGCCCTTCGCTTCGAGGTTCGGGCCAAGGTAAGGAGTTAGTGAGGGTTGCAATCGACGCCTGTAGCTCCCTCTTTTCGGGTAAAGCGATAACCATTTCAGCGCAACAACATCTCGAAAGATTTTATGAAGCGTTCGGCTTCGAGACGACTTCGACGCCCTACCAAGAAGACGGAATCCCGCATATTCAGATGACACGTGCCGCGAAACGATAGCGCGAACTGATAAAAAGCAACGTCACTTGCCTGTCGCATTAGCGATCGAGTGGCTCGGCTGACACTGCAACGCTCGCTGTTTGATCGAAGGCCCGGGACAGCGCCCTTGCCTCATCAAACTGCCCCAATACTGCCTCACGGCGCTCAGGCCAACGTAGGCTCACGGCAAGCACGCAAATGAGTGATACGGCAAAACCTGGAACAATCTCGTAAAGATCGAAAATTCCGCCGACGAGGTTAGACCACACCACGACTGTAATGGCGCCGGCCAGCATGCCTGAGATTGCGCCTTGAGCCGTCATGCTGCGCATAAAGAGTGACAATAAAATAACTGGCCCAAACGCAGCACCAAAGCCTGCCCACGCATAACTCACTAAATCGAGCACGCGGCTTTCTCGATCCATCGCGATCACTAACGAGATGAGTGCCACGCCCACAACCGCAAGGCGGCTCACCATCACAAGTTCGCTGCTGCTCGCGTGCGGGCGGAGGAATGTTCTGTAAAAGTCTTCGCTAATAACCGACGAACATACAAGCAGCTGCGAATCGATAGTCGACATTATTGCCGACAAGATTGCGGCGGTGATCACGCCTGCCATCCATGGATTAAACAGTGCCTGACTCAGGCTAATAAAAACGGTTTCGGGATTCGTAAGCGGCGCAGCCGCGAAATAGGCCATACCGGCGAAGCCCGTAGCGACGGAACCTGCGAGCATGATCACCATCCAACTCATTGCGAGGCGGCGCGCTGAGGTTAATTGGGCGGGGTCTTCGATAGCCATGAATCGCGTGAGAATATGCGGCTGGCCGGCGTAGCCAAGCCCCCAAGCTATCAGACTCAATAATCCAAGCGCGCCAACATCGCCGAAAAGATCGAGGCCAGTTGGATTAATCAGGGCTACCTGATCCAGTACTTCGCGCGTGCCGCCTACTGCCGAGAATACAGCAATTGGCGTCATTACCAGTGCAGCGGCCATGAGACACGCTTGAATTGCGTCGGTCCAAGCAACTGCTAAAAAGCCGCCTACAAAGGTATAAGACACGATGACTACAGCGCCAATAATCAATGCAACCCCATAATCGAGACCGAAGCTGCTTTCAAACAGAATTGCCCCGCTGACTAGCCCTGATGCGGCGTAGAAAGTGAAAAACAGCAAGATGACTGCCGCCGATAGAATCCTCAACAGCCTGCTGTCGTCTTTGAAACGGTTCTCGAGATAGTCGGGAAGCGTGAGGGAATTATTAGCGTGAAAACTAAACACCCGGAGTCTGCGAGCAACGAGCACCCAGTTCAGGTAGGCGCCAACGACCAGGCCGATGCCAATCCAACTTTCCTGCAAACCAGATAAATAAACAGCGCCGGGCAGTCCAAGGAGAAGCCACCCGCTCATGTCAGACGCGCCTACAGAAAGCGCGGTGACCGCAGCGCCTAACTTGCGGCCACCGAGTAGATAGTCCCCGAGATCATGTGTCTGGCGATAGGCACGAATGCCTAGTAACAAAATGCCAAGCAAATAGACGACAAACGTCACTAAAAGCGGCCACTGGCTAGTCGAAGCCTGTGCTGCTGTAGGCAAAGAATCGATAATTTATCCCTTTTTTCTGATTAATCTATTTATTCGTCGCGACTCTGCACGCGGTGCTTTACCAAGAAGTCGCTTTTGAGAGGAAGACACTAACATGCTCCCTCACCCAAGTTCCAACCAGCCTTCCCTATATACCCACAGAAAGTACTCACAAACAGCACCCACAGACAGCACCCACAGAAGTTCTTCCCGTTACCTCCAGTATTTTATAAAGTAAACTATTTGTTAATTGCGCCGAAAGCGTATTCAACCGCCCATGGAAAACCTTATGACTGACCTGGCACTCTTACCTAAGACTCAAGCGCAGCTGGTGAGCCGACTGAAAAGCCGTGGGCCGCAGTCGATCAAAATACTCGCCGGGCAGCTCGAGCTGACAACGATGGGTGTGCGCCAGCATCTCACGCAGCTACAGGGAAAAGGCTTTGTTAAACACGCTCAACTCAGCCATCAGACCCGAGGACGCCCGGTTACGCTGTGGAAGCTGACCGAACAGGGACACAGCTTGTTTACCGACGGGCACGCACGCATCGCCGTCGCGCTCATAACCGAAGCTTCAAAGACCTTCGGCGACGCCGGCCTGCGCCAACTCATCGACAATGAAAACGCTGCAATGCTTGCGAGCTACCGAGCCGAAATCCCTGATCCCCAGCTAAGCCTGAGTGACACCTTAGAGGCGCTTTGCGCGAAACGCACAGCCGAGGGCTTTCTGGCCGAGCTGAGGCTGACCCCAACCGGCTGGTTGCTCATCGAGAATCACTGCCCTATTTTCGCCGCAGCGAGCAGTTGCTCTGCCCTTTGCGCAGCCGAATTCTCTCTTTTCGAAAAACTGCTCGAAGGTCACGCTACAATCGAGCGAAGTGACTATTTATTAGACGGTGCGAGACGCTGCGCTTATCGAATCCAACCTGTCGGTTCGCAGCAATAGAAACCTGCGCTAGGCTATCACCCTCATTACAAAAACTAATCACGAAACCTTTGCGCAGACGCGATATACTACCCAGCTATTTCAAGTGCATAGCTTCGATAGCGTCGCTTTTACTTCATTTTTAATTCATACATTCACCTAGCCTTCTGCCGCTTGTCTCTACAGAGCGAGCCGACGGTGCAGCGAGACTGGGAAAAGAGCACATCATGGCGCAAAAACATTCGAACGAACCGGTAGATGAATTCAAGCCGCGCAAGCTGTTCTCCTACCCAAAATACTGGGCAGAGTGTTTCGATACTGCGCCATATCTGCCCATGTCGCGCGCCGAAATGGATGAACTCGGCTGGGACAGCTGCGACATTATTATCGTCACCGCCGATGCGTATGTAGACCATCCGAGCTTCGGCATGGCCGTTGTCGGGCGCTTGCTCGAAGCACAGGGTTTTCGCGTAGGTATTATCGCGCAGCCAGAATGGGACAGTGCCGAACCCTTCAAGCAGCTGGGCAAGCCGAATCTATTCTTTGGCGTCACCGGCGGCAACATGGACTCGCTGATCAATCGCTATACTGCGGATCTCAGGCTCCGTAACGACGACGCCTACACACCGCATGCCGAGGCAGGCAAACGCCCCGACCGTTCGGTAATCGTCTACAGTCAGCGCTGCCGCGAAGCCTATTACGACACACCGATCGTTATTGGTGGCATCGAGGCAAGCCTCAGGCGCATCGCCCAATACGATTATTGGACCGACGCCGTGCGCCGCTCTGTGCTTATCGACTCGAACGCCGACATCCTGCTTTACGGTAATTCCGAGCGCGCACTCGTCGAGGTCGCACACGAAATCGCTAATGGCAAAGAAGTGAAAGAACTTTGGCAGATGCGCGGCGCAGCCGTGGTACTCAAAGACTTGCCAGAAGGTTGGACAGAAATAGACTCGACGCGCATCGATTGGCCTTCAAAAATCGAAAGCATCCCAAACCCGTATGACTTTCACGACCGCGAGCCAGACGCCGACGCTGCTACGAAGGCCGAAAAAGAGACGATCGATGCGCCGGACACAGCCCAGGCGATAAAAATAATTCCGATGCCTCTGCAGCGCAAAGAAAAATACGACGCTAAGACAACCTACATTCGCCTGCCCTCGTTTAGCAAAGTGGTTAACGATCCTGCGCTCTACGCGCATGCCTCGCGCGTGCTGCATCAAGAAGCGAATCCCTATAATGCCAAGACTCTTGTGCAGCGTCACGATACGCTCGAGGTATGGGTTAACCCGCCGCCCATTCCTCTCGAAACAGAAGAAATGGACTGGGTATTTAGCTTCGACTACAAGCGCCGCCCTCACCCTTCGTATGGCGACGCACGAATTCCCGCCTATGACATGATTAAAACGTCGGTCAATATCATGCGTGGCTGTTTCGGTGGCTGCACGTTCTGTTCGATTACCGAACACGAAGGCCGCATTATTCAAAGCCGATCTGAAGAATCGATCCTCAGCGAAATCGAGAAAATTCGCGACATGGTGCCCGGTTTCACAGGCACTATTTCGGACCTCGGCGGGCCTACCGCCAATATGTATAAGCTCAACTGTAAATCGCCTGCTATTCAGAAAACCTGTAAGCGGCTGTCGTGTGTTTATCCAAGTATTTGCAAACACCTCGAAACCGACCACAAGCCGACAACCCAACTCTATCGAAAAGCTCGCGCAATTCCGGGCGTTAAGCGCGTAGCGATAGCAAGCGGATTACGTTACGACCTCGCATTGAAAGATCCCGAGTACATCGAAGAACTCGTCTCTCATCACGTTGGCGGTTACTTAAAAATTGCGCCCGAGCACAGCGAAGACAAGACACTCGCTAAGATGATGAAGCCGAGCATCTCAGCGTATGATGAATTCAAGAGACTGTTCGATAAGTTCTCCAAGAAAGCCGGCAAAGAACAGTATCTGATTCCTTATTTCATCGCGGCACATCCAGGCAGCGACGACGAAGACATGCTCAATCTTAGCCTGTGGTTGAAGGAGAGGAAGTTTAAGCCAGACCAAGTACAAACCTTCTACCCTTCGCCGATGGCTCTGGCGACGGCAATGTACTATTCCGAACGCAATCCGCTCGAAAAAGTGCGCTATAAAAGCGACAAAGTGAAGGTGTCAAAAAACCTAGAACAGCGTCGTTTGCAGAAAGCATTCTTGCGCTATCACGACGAGAAAAATTGGCCCATGCTACGAACAGCTCTCACCAAACTTGGGCGCACGGACCTGATTGGCAATGAAGAGAAGCATTTGGTGCCGCATGAACAAACCAAAGGCAGACCTATGGGTGGAGGCAAGCCGGCCCGAGGTGGCCGTGGCAAGAGCGCAGGCCAATCGGCTCGCGCTCGGCGCTAATCCTACTCTTTAGACATTTCCTCTTCGAGTTGCTCAATCGTTGCGCCTCGAGGAGGGTCTTTGCGTTCTTCGCGCGTTTTGATATGCCACTCGATATTACTTAATATTCCGCGCAGAATATTCATCTCCATCACATCGATGCGGATGCGCCCGAAGAGCCGGCGCATTCTCTGCATGAGTTGGCGGGGATTGTCTGGGTCGTGAAACCTAATCGCGATCATCACCTTCTCGAGATGTGCGAAGAAACGCTCGTTTTCGTCTGCGGTAGCTCGCTCTTGATCCCAAAAATCATCTTCAGGTAATTTCACCGCGTCTTCTCGGTGACGTGCCCGCTTTGCTAGCTCATACGTAATAACCATCACCGCCGCCGACAAATTAAGCGAACTGCATTCGGGCGAGCTTGGTATCTGAACGTGGTACTGACAGAGTTGTAGCTCCTCGTTATTCAGGCCCGAATCCTCGCGACCAAATACCAGGGCAACTTTGTTGGTCTTGTGTTCTAGAAAGACCTTATCGGCGCAGCTTTCGCCGTCGAGCATAGGCCAGGGCAGCTTTCTCGATCGAGCACTGGTGCCAATAATGAGACCGCAATCGGCAACCGCCTCTTCGAGCGTGCTGACAACACGCGCATTCTCGAGTATATCGACCGCAGAGACAGCTCGTGCGGTAGCCGCACCGCTAGGAAAATCCTCGGGATCGACGAGGATTAACTGTGTAAGCCCCATGTTTTTCATAGCCCGAGCAGTAGCGCCAATGTTGCCAGGATGCGAGGTATTAACGAGCACCACCGCTATTTGGCTTGGATCTAATGCTGGCATCCATTCGGCAGCAGAGGGCTTTTTCTCAATGTTCAAGTGGAGGATTCCTCGGGAAAATACAGTAATTTCGTATTATAGCAGTATGCACGCTGTGATCGACTAGCCAAATAACGCGGGGATATCGATAAACAAATTCATCGCATCACCACTCTTCTGTTATCATCGCGCCATTGGAGACCTCTTATCGCAGTCTAGATTCGGCGGCTCTCTCGCTCTTTACTTTTTCTGCCTTCGCCTCGCGCGCCAATCCATCGAGTTTATTTCTCGTCAATTGGCGCGAAAAACTGCGCACGCAGGGATCACCTTGGTAGAACCACGTTGATAGGATCGGTTTAATGCACCCAATGATAAATATTGCGCTGAAAGCAGCGCGTGATGCCGCCGAGGCGATAGCCCACAGCAGCGATAGACTCGATCGAATTAAAGTGATTAACGACGAGCCCGATTCGTTTCTAACGTCGATGGACCTCGATTCCGACAAGACGCTGCAATACCACCTACTCAAAGCCTACCCCGATCACAGCATCGATTCGCGCGCAACTGGCCTCCGTGCCGGCGCGCGTAAAGACATCGTCTGGCTTATAGACCCCCTCATTGGTAATCGTAATTTCGCGCGCGGCTACACTCAATTTGCTGTGTCGCTTGCCTGCAAGGTAGACGGCGTAATTCAACACGCAGCTGTTATCTGCCCGATGACAAACGAAGAATTTGTCGCCTCTCGTGGCGGTGGCGCACAGCTCAATTCACGACGACTCCGCGTGGGCCGTGAGACAGAGCTTGTCGCTGGCGCGCTCGTTGGGCTAAACGGCGAGGCAGACGATATTGAGACGCTGCTCGATTTGCAGCGCGCTGTCGTTGCTGCTGGCGCTCGCGTGCGGATCTCAGGCTGTACAGCCTTAGACATCGTGAGTACCGCCGCAGATCGACTTCAGGGCGGCTGGGCGCCCAACGATGCGGAAGCTGGTCACTCAATCGATGCAGCCGCTTTAATACTTAAAGAGGCAGGCGGCTTAATCGGCTCTGAGCTTGCAAGCCCAGACTACTCTAGCGCTCAAGAACTCTTATTTGCCAACCCTAAAATTCTTAAGCAGATGGTTAAGCTACGTCAGGCTAAGAAATAACCGCTTTCAATAGCAATCACACAGGGTAGGCGCGCTATGTCAAACGAGTCATCGAATACTAGCCAGCACACTGAGACGCCTACCCAGCAAAAAAAACACAGTCTCGTTGAAGGCTCGATCAAGGCCTCATTAATCCGTATGACTTTGCCGATGATTGTCGGCATGTTCATGATGTTTACGTTTAGCCTTGTAGACACATTCTTCGTTAGCCTGCTTGGCACCGCCGAGCTCACGGCTATCAGCTTCACCTTCCCCGTCACCTTCACCATCATGAGCCTCGCGATCGGCCTCGGCATTGGAGCCTCTGCTGTTGTGGCCAAATACATTGGCCGCGAAGATCTCGAGCGCGCGAAAGAAAGCTCGACGGTCATCAACTACGTTGCGCTGCTTTTCGCTGCGGTGCTCATAGCAGCCTGCTGGTTTTTCATGGAGCCCCTTTTTGCCCTGATGGGCGCTGACGCAGGTCTCATTGCGCTTATCCACGACTATATGAGCATTTGGTTTCCAGGCAGCGTGTTACTGGTTGGCTTAATGACCGCGAACAGCATCCTCCGCGCCCATGGCGATTCGAAAACGCCGAGCATTCTCATGGCAGGGTCTGGACTCATTAACGCCCTCCTCGACCCTCTGTTCATCTTCGGTTACGGACCTGTCCCTGCAATGGGTATTAAAGGCGCAGCAATCGCAACCCTTGTCGCCTGGACAGTTGGCTATGGCTATCTCTTTTATCACCTTGCTATTAAACACCGGCTGATTAGCACTCGCCTTCCGAGTCGGCAAATATTGATAAGCTCATCACGTGAGATGCTAAGGATAGGACTGCCAGCGGCGGGCGCCAACATGATGACGCCACTCGCAATGGGCACGATGACAGCGATTGCAGCAGGATTTGGAACTAGTGTCGTCGCAGCCTTTGGGGTAGGTGCAAGGCTCGAGCCTATAGCGACATTGCTAATACTTGCGATGTCGTCGACTTTGCCGCCGCTTATTAGCCAAAATTATGGCGCGGGTCGTTTAGACAGGATTAAAGAAGCCTATAGCATGAGCCTTCGCTTCATCGTGATCTGGCAACTTGCCGTCTATCTCTTGCTAGTGCTAGCTGCACCGTGGATAGCGAGGGTATTCACATCAGACCCAGAAGTACTCGAGACACTGCGCCTCTTTATTTGGATTCTACCGATTGGATACGGCATGCAGGGCATTATTATTCTGAGTAACTCGTCACTCAATGCCATGCATCGCCCGATGACGGCGCTCTATCTAAGCGTCGCTCGGTTCTTTGTGCTCTACGTTCCGTGCGCTTATCTAGGCAGCAGGTTTTTCGGCGTGCCAGGCTTTTTCGGCGGCGCCGTCTTTGCCAACAGCCTCATGGCGATAATCAGCTGGATAACGGTCAAGCGCGCGCTAGCTGCGGAAAAAGCCCTTCACGCTGTCTAGCAATGACGCCTTTTCTGCGGCCGGAATCTGCGACGCAGGAGGCGTAAATT
>LICD01000033.1 GCA_001438145.1 OM182 bacterium BACL3 MAG-120619-bin3
CGAATTCATCGAGCGCGAGCAGCTCGTCGGCTGCAAACAAGAAACGATAGCTCACGCGGCTGCCCAATTGCACGACATTAGTCTTGGCAACGTCATCTAGGTGAAGCATCAGGCGCGGCCCTGCGTTGTCGACCATGCCGCCGCCCGATCTGTCGGGCTCGGCGATAATTATCTTACTAACAGTGAGTTCGGCCTCGCCAACGTAGACGCTGTCTCCGACCTCTAAACCGAGCGCGGGCAGCGCGCGCGATTCGAGCCACACCTCACCGGGCTGTGGGCCACTTTGAATCGGTGCGCCGCGAATAAAAGGCGCGTCGGCAATGATTACGTCGCCGCGCAGCGGGTAGGTGTCGCTTACCGCTTTCGCACTGACGAGCATATTGCCCGAATCGGAGAATGCCATCGAGGTAAACGACAGGGTGCTCGCCGTGCGCAAGCCACGTGTTTGCGCCTCGACCAAAATATCGTCGGGCAATACTTTGCCGCTGCCGAGAACACGATCGGCGGCGAGCATATTCGCCGACTCGAGCAGAAGCGCTTTCTCGAGGCGATCGGTAAACAGCGCAATGCCGCTCACCGAGGTTACTGCCATTACTAGCGCAAGAAACAGGAGGCGTAATTCGCCGCTGCGCCAGTCGCGCCACAGAAGCCGAGACGCAAGCCCGATTAAGGTCGACCAGCTTTTGCTGCCATCGCCCAAGGGCTGCTGCAAGGGCTGCGCGGAAGAATCAGCGCCGCCAACGCTGTGGTTTGGCGCATGAGTCGAGGAAGTGGGTGAATTAGGCACTCGCAGACTCCGTGCTTTCGCTCGCGTTGGCGTTATTGCTCGCGGCACCCTGCGGCGACCCCGAATCGCTTTCGATCTCGCCGGCAATTAAGCGCACGATGCGACCGCAGCGCTGCGCAAGGCGTTCGTCGTGTGTCACCAACACAAGCGTAGTCGAAAACTCTTTGTTGAGATCGAAAATAAGCTCGACGATTTTCGCACCTGTGGCGGTGTCGAGATTGCCGGTGGGCTCGTCGGCGAAGAGTATTTTTGCCTCGGTCGCGAAGGCACGCGCAATCGCTACACGCTGCTGCTCGCCGCCCGAAAGCTGATTTGGGTAATGCGTAATCCGCTCGGCAAGGCCAACGCGCTCGAGCAGCGCGGTTGCTTTGGCGCGTGCCTGTGCATCGCCCTTGAGCTCGATAGGCAGCATGACATTCTCGAGCGCGGTGAGACTCGGCAATAACTGGAACGATTGAAAGACAAAGCCGACGATTTGACCGCGCAGCACAGCGCGCTGCTCCTCATCCATCGCCGCTAGGCTATGCCCGCCGAGCAGCACATCGCCGCTGGTCGCCGCATCGAGGCCCGCCATAAGACCAAGCAGAGTCGACTTACCCGATCCGGATGCGCCCACGATGGCGACTGTCTCGGCCTCGGCAATGCTTAGGTCGACCGAATTGAGGATCGTTAGAACCCCCTCGCTTGTCGGCACGCTCTTGGTCAGTCCGTGAATCTCTATCATGTCTATTGTCGTCCCTGTCTTGGTTAGCGCCGACGCCTAGCGCGTCTGATTGGTAGTACGGGAGTGTAACTACGCAGGCGTGTGAACACGAGCCGCGATACGGTTTTGTTAGCCTAGTATAACGCTAGATCAAGCTTCGCAGTTTGCCGAGAAAGGCTTACCCACACGAGGCCGCTGAGGTATTCTGAGCGTAATGTGGTTATGTATCGCAACTCTTAGCTCTAAAAACAGCCCTGAGAACAGCCCTAACGATGATTAAAGCCCTATTTTCAGCAGTCTATGCGGCCCTGCTTTTAACGCAGGCGGTAGCCGCCTTCGCAGAAGACGCGCCCAGCGCAGGCTCGTCCCCTCCGCCCAAAATACTCATCTTTGGTGACAGCCTGAGCGCCGCCTACGGCATTGGTGAAGACGAGGGCTGGGTGACGCTATTAGCCGAGAGGCTAGCGCAAGAGGACAGCGAACTTGAGGTCGTAAATGGCAGCGTGAGCGGCGAGACCACCACCGGTGGACGCGCGCGTCTGCCGAGCTTGTTAGCACGCTACAATCCAGCCTTTGTTCTGATCGAACTGGGCGGCAACGACGGCCTGCGTGGCCTGCCGCTTTCCCTCATGCGCGAGAATCTCACCGACATGATCCAGCTTTCGCAGACAAGCGGCGCGACTGTCATGATTGCCGGCATGCAAATCCCGCCGAACTACGGCCCTCGCTACACCGAGCCCTTCTTCGCGCAGTACGCCGAACTAGCAGAGGAGTTCGATCTTTATCTCATTCCGTTTTTAATCGACGGCATACCCCAGCAGCCGGAGTTAATGCAGGCAGACGGCATTCACCCCAAGGCCGAAGCACAGTCGATGATACTCGACAACTTTTGGCCCGTGCTGCTTGAGGCGCTGCAGCCTTCTGACTAACCTTTCCCGGCTCGGCGGCTAGCGCGGACCTGCCGGCGGACGCTGTTCAATCTTCGGCAGGCTGCCGATCATGCCGTCGGGACGTGCCGCAGCCAGCATCCGCTGATACGCGGGGCGCGCCTCGACGCGCATCTTCCAATCGGCCACATGCGGAAAGCTGTCGACATCGACAAGCGCCAAGGTCGTCGCCACGTTAAGCGGAAACAGCATCATGATGTCTGCCGCCGAAAAAACCGACCCGCCAAACCATTCGTTGTCCGCTAAAAAATTCTCTGCAAACTGCACAACCGCCTCGCTGTCGACTAGCGGCGAGCGCGCCGTAGGCGGCTGAATACGCCATGCGCGGTAATCGCTAAACAGCCGAGCTGCGAGCGAGCCTTCCGCATAGTGCATCCACATCTGATATTCAGGGAAGTCGTCGCTGTCGAGCGCAGGGGCGAGCTTACCGCCGGCGTGACGCTGCATAATCATTTCAATTATCGCGCCAGACTCGACCAAGATTTGGTCGCCGTAAACAACCGTAGGCGCCATCGGCATTTCATGCCCGAGCGCTCGGATAGACGCCATCGACGCACCCAAATTGCCGCGGGTGTAGACCAATTCATAGTCGAGTCCTAGCTCTTCCATCAGCCAAACTATGCGCTCAGAGCGGCGGCCTTCGAGGTGATAAATAGTCACCTCGGGCATTGGCATGGCGCCCGGTGTCTGCGCCTGCAACAAACTGCTAGGCAAGAGAAACGCCGCGATAAGTAAAAGGGGTTTGATCTTCGTGTGCGCTCTAAACGTGTTGATCATAACTACTCCGGAGGGCGACTAATAAATAACGGGTGATCGTCATCCTAGAGCGCTGCCCTCAAAGAGTCTAGCCACATCGCAACCAAATTGGCGCCACTAAATTCGCGGTAGTCGGTCTTTAATCCGATAGAGCATCAATGCCGAACCCAAATTACACACCGCGATTGCGACAAGTGCGAGGTCGTAATTTCCCACTTGATCGTAATAGTAAGCCACCAGTACGGGGCCTAGCGCAGCCATACCAAGCACAAACGGCAGCGCGGTCGAGCGAACAGAGCCGAGGTAGCGCCGCCCGAAGGTGGTTGCCCAAATCACTTCTTGCAGAGGCAACAAACCTCCCCAGCCAAACCCCATCATGATGAATCCACAATAGACGAGGGCATCGAAACGTGTCGCGACGCTATAAACAATAACCAACACCGCGCCACCGGTTAGCGCCGCACCAATAGCAGCGAGTTTCTTTGGGCTGTACCGATCGATCAATATCCCCCATACAGGCTTGCTGAGAAAAGCAGGAATCGACGCAAGCGAAATCATACTCGACGCAATAAATCGAGAATAACCAGCATCGGTCATCAAAGGAATCGTCTGTAGCAGCATGACCGTAATGGAAATTTGAAAGAGACCGAAGGCAAGCACCAACGTATAAAAAGTCGAGGTGCGCATCGCCTGCGCGCGAGTCATCGAGTTGGCGAAGTCTGCGCTTGCCGCCTCGCCCTGCCCCGCCGACACTTGATCTGGCGAAATACCATCGGGATGCAAGCCAAAGTCTTCGGGCGCACGCCGCACAATAAACGCCATCGGCAGCGTCAGAACACCCGCCCCCAGTGCAAGCAGCTGCCATGAGACGCGCCAGCCAAAGGCATCGACAGAATAGGTGGCTAAAATTGGCAGTACGATACCCGAAAGCGAAATGCCCATTCCGGCAAGGGCTACCGCGCGACCTCGGCGTTCGACAAACCATTTTCCTAGCGTGACGTTGACAACGAGATTGCCGACCATCGCCGCGCCGGAAGTTAATACGAGTCCATTGAGCACGAGCCAATGCGTCAGTGTCTGCACTTTGCTCAGCCCGAATAGTGCAGCGACAAGCAGGCTTCCGCCAATAAGGATAAAGCGGCGACCGCCATGTTTATCGATCTGTGCGCCGATTAAAAATCCAGTAAACGCCATCACCATTTGGCCAATTGAGCGCGAGGCCGAAAACTCGGCGCGGCTCCAGCCAAACTCCTCGGTCATGGGAATCATGAATGCACCCACAACGTAGTTGGCCATGCCCACAGACACAAACTGGGTGACAAAGCCTGCGAGGATTATCCAATAGCCATAATAGACTCGAGCGCTAGCGCCCGGCCCCGGTGGTGTGAGCGGCCCGTCTCCCGAGGATCTCTCGATGACGCCGTGTCGTGAAATATCTGGCATGGTTTCCTTGAACGGGACGGAGGTTTAGCGCACAGCTGCGACTCTCGCTACGGCCTTACGCCGCGGCGGCGCAGAGCGCAAGATAACGCTTCACTACGTTATCGACACCCTCGTGCAAAGACTCCACCACAAGCGCATGCCCAATGGACACCTCAAGAATCGCAGGAATCGTTAAAAATTCGCCGAGGTTCGCAAGGTCCAGATCGTGGCCCGCATTGAGGCCGATACCAAGCTCGGTAGCGCGCAGCGCTGCCGCGCGATAATTATCCAGCACCGCGCTTTGCGACTCACCACCAAACGCCTGCGCATAACTCTCGGTGTACAGCTCGATTCGGTCTGCACCAACACCGGGTACGCGCTCAACCATCGCCGCATCGGGGTCGAGAAAAATACTGCTGCGAATATCGGCATCACGCAGCCGCCCCAGCACATTCGACAGGAGGCTTTCGTGCGCATTAATGTCCCACCCGTGGTCAGAGGTCAGTTGATCGGGTGCGTCGGGGACGAGCGTGCACTGGTCGGGCTTGGCGTTGAGCACAAGCTCCATGAAGTCTTCGCTAGGATAGCCCTCGATATTAAATTCGACGCCCGGGTAGTCGGCGAGAAAGGAGGTAAGCTCGCGAATATCGCGACGGGTCACATGACGCTCATCGGGTCGCGGATGCACCGTGATGCCTTTCACGCCCAAGCCAATCACCCGCTTGCTGAAATCGATCACACTGGGGAAATCGCGCCCCCGTGAATTTCTCAGCAGCGCTATTTTGTTTACGTTTACGCTTAGCACTGTCATCTTTTATCTCGCTCAAAAATTGACACTCGGTCAAACATTACTCTTCACTTTAAGCTTCGGTTGCCTCGAGAAAATCGAAGACGATTTTCTGAAATGCCTGCGGTTTGTCGGCATGCACCCAGTGCCCTGCCTCCATCACGATTTTAACCGAGGCCTGGGGAAATAATTCGAGTATTTCGGGCTCATGTTCCGAGCCGATATAGCCCGACTCGCTTCCCTTAACAAACAGCACCGGCTTGTCGAACGGCTCCTTACCCTGCGGTTTTTCTCGTAGCCTGTCGTATTGGTCTTTTATCGCAGCGACGTTTAATTTCCAGCGCAGCCCCCCGCCTTCGGCGCGGGTTAGATTAGTCATGATAAATTTAAGCGTCGCCTCGTCTTCGATATGCTGCGCGAGATGCGCCTCGGCATCGGTTCTCTTTAGAGCAGTCGTGAGATCTAGCGTCATCATGCCTTCGATCACACGGTGGTGTCCCGCGCCCATGCTCTCGTAGGCAACCGGGGCGATGTCGACAATGATGAGGCGTTTGACGAGAGCGGGATAGCTCAGTGCCAGCTGCATCGCAACCTTGCCACCCATCGAGTGGCCAAGCACGGTGCACGCGCCAAGCTCGCGCGCCTCGATAAGGGCACGAACATCCTCTGCCATCGCTTGATAATCGAGTTCGGGCGCGTGTGGCGACTCGCCGTGATTGCGCAGGTCGATGCCGATCACACGATAGCGTTCGGCAAGCGCCTTGCTATGCAATCCCCAGTTACCTTGGTTGCCGAACAATCCGTGCAACACGAGTAGCGGCTCGCGTTCGGCCGCATTCGCCTCGGCAGCCCCTTCGTCGGCAGCCCTATATTCGCGCGCATTTAACTCAACGGTGTTGCGCATTAGGCATCAAGCTCCGCAAGCAGAGCGAGCACATCATCGTGATGCGATTTAGTCTTCACTTTGTCCATTACGTGCGCAAGGCGCCCCTGTTTATCGATGATAAAAGTGGTGCGCAGGATTCCCATGTATTCCTTTCCCATAAACTTTTTCAGCCCCCATGCACCGTAGGCGTCGGCCACCGCATGGTCCTCATCAGACAAAAGCGGGAAATTGAGCGCATGCTTTTCTTCGAATTTTGCCAGACGCGCAGACGGATCAGGGCTTATCCCAATGGCTACCGCATCGAGCTTTGCAAGCTCCTGCTGCGTATCTCTTAGACCGCAGGCCTGCACCGTGCAGCCGGGCGTCATCGCCTTCGGGTAGAAATACAAAACAACGTGTGCGTTACCCTTAGAGTCTTTGAGCGCGACCTTATTGCCAGCCTGATTAAGCAAGCTAAAGGCAGGGGCGAGGTTACCTACTTTAGGGAAAGGCCTTTTGGTGTCCACAGTCATCGTAATCTCCTTGGTGATTCAGCCGATGGATTATACTCAGTAGAGGCGGATTAACTAGGTCACGTTTATGCAAAACAGTAACGCCCTTTCGAGTGGGCTCAGATCCGTTGTCGTGTTAACCGGCGCCGGTATTTCGGCAGAGTCGGGGATTCAAACCTTCCGCGCGAGCGATGGCCTGTGGGAAGAACATCGCATCGAAGATGTCGCCTCACCCGAGGGCTTTGCACGCAATCCAGCGCTGGTTTACGACTTTTATAATCAGCGTAGACGCCAAGTGCAGGCAGCCGTCATCACCCCTAACGCAGCCCATAGCGCCCTCGCGAGATTCGAACACGACCTTGTGCAAGCCGGCGGCGAATTTTTGTTGGTCACTCAGAACGTAGATAACCTCCACGAACGCGCAGGCTCGCAGGCACTCAGCCATATGCACGGCGAACTCCTTAAAAGCCGCTGCGTAAACAGCGGGCTCGTGTTCGATTGGCGGCAGGATCTCGGGTTCGACTCGGTCTGCCGCTGTTGCCAGCAGCGGGGAAATTTGCGGCCGCATATTGTGTGGTTCGGAGAGATGCCACTCGGCATGAGCCAGATTGAGGCGGCCCTCGCGCGCTGCGACCTGTTTGTCTCGATTGGCACCTCGGGGAATGTCTACCCTGCGGCGGGGTTCGGGCAGCTGGCACAGCAAGCGGGTGCGACGACTGTCGAACTCAATCTCGATAGAACCGGATCCGTGTTCGATGAGCATCACTACGGCCCAGCGACGAAGAGTGTTCCCGCATTCTTCTCTAACCTTGCCTAGTGGCCCGGCTCTTTTCAAACCGGCTTTACTCTCTGTCTAGCTTACTCGACAAAAAGACCAAGCATCGACAGCAACCAAGGATCTCCTCATGTTACGGAAAATAGCACTCGGCCTGAGCGTACTCGTTTTAGCTCTATTCATAGCCGGCATCGCTGGCTACGTTATCACGGGGCCTCAGGCGCCCGCCGCGGATTCGGTAAGCGCTCAATGGCTCAAGCCGGGGCCATACATGACCGCGAGCAGTGATAAGGTCTTTGTGGACTCAAGCCGGGGAACGGCTGCGAACAGGGACTACTCTGGTGCCGCAGACCGCACGCTTGCAACCACACTCTGGTATCCGCTCGATACAGAGGAATCGCATCCGCTTGTGATCCACAGCCACGGCTTTACCAGCGCTCGCAATGATCTCAGCTATGTCGCAGAACTGCTCGCAAGCCATGGCTATGTCGTTGCCGCAGCTGACTATCCTCTTACTCACGGCGGAGCACCGGGAAAACCCAATGCCGTTGACGTTGTAAATCAGCCTGCCGACGTGAGCTTTCTTATCGACTCGGTAAGCGCACTTTCAGGCCCTGAAAAACCCTTCTCTGGCAGCATTGATGCCTCGCGCATTGGCCTCATGGGCTATTCGTTGGGCGGATTAACCACCGAGTTGGCAACTTACCACCCTACCCTCCGGGATCCGCGCGTTGCGGCCGCAGCATCGATAGCTGGCCCTACAACGGGCTTCACGGCCGATTTCTTTAAAACCAGCGACATCCCGTTCTTGATGATCGCCGGTTCTCTCGACTACCTGATTAACTTTGAAGCCAACGCGGCGACAATTCCCAATCTTGTCGAGAACGGCGCACTAGTTACTATAACTGGCGGCACCCACCTCGGCTTCGCAAGCGTCGCCGACCCAATGTTCCGTTTTATGCGCCACCCGGATAGCCTAGGCTGTGCGGCAGTTCTAGCGAATCTCGACAGCGACCCTAACGACTCATTGAATCAGCTTGGCGGAGCAGCCGAAGGTATCGTTGTAGACCCAACCGCACCTCAAGTTTGTGAAATAACTCCAGATGAAAAGGCGCTACACCCAGGCGAACAGCACATGATCACTAGCATCGCCATTCTCGCATTCTTCGAATCGCAATTTTCTCCATACGCGGCGGCAAGAGAACAAGCAGCAAGGGCGCTCACAGTATCGTTGCCAACCGAGTTCGCTGCGGCAAATTACAGCGATTAGTCTAATCGTCAACACGAGACTCTCTCTCTCAAAAACCCAACGCTAAACCAACAAACTAATCTCGTGCGCCAGCAGACACTGTGACTCACTGCATAATTGCACCGTCACGTTAAGTTTTCCTGCTTGATCAAGGCTCAGCTTATGCGAAGGCTTAAGCGTCAGCGTCAAATCGAGTAGCTGTGCGCCGCGGTAATCGTTTTCGCTCGTTCGGGCAACGGGCTCGAGTGCCCAAGCACTCTCCTCAGACGCCTCGATGCGCAGGGGCAGTGACCCTCCTTCGGTTTCGTTGGCGGCGACATGCCATCCGTCGGCGATGCGCAGAGCCAACAACACGTGTTTTCTCTCTGTTTGCGCGGTGTCGATTTTGCCTGCTTCCGGCGACGAGGGAATTAGTTCGATACTGGCTAGCCCACCATCGAGGTAAACCCTGCCATCGAGAGGCCCTTTTTCGTGTTCGGCTTGCACGCGCAGCAAACTAGAATGACTGAGCGGGTGCTCGTTTAGCTGACCGCTGACTGCATTAAATCCGCGCCGGTACAACGCTGCGTAATCGTGTTTTACCCCTCCTGCCGCTGGCTGCTCGGGCAAGAGCGCTCGCCGCTTGTCCAGCAGCAACAAACAGCGCAGCGCCGTCGCGATAGGTGACAGTGTCGCGCCGTCGCTTGCGCTTTTAGAGCGCGTTAGCCGCGGCCCGACTTGCTCGCGCGGGCTTAGGAAAAACCCGCCTTGGTTAGGGTCCCAAAACTCATCGATCATAGTGTCGGTGAGCGCTTGCGCTCGAACGAGCCAACTGCTGGCGTTTTTATCCGATTCTTTACCAAGCTGCTGACCTAGGCCTGCATTCGCTGCCGACACCTCTCTATCGCCAGCGCTTTGCTGGGCATCGAAAAGAGCAACCAGCCCTTCAATTAAATTCGCATAGTCTTCAAGCTGTCCATTAATGGATACCGCGCCATTCAGTGCTATGCGCCTCAGCTTGCCACTGGCTTGAATGTTCTCGCGACAGATTATTTCAGCAGCTCTTAACGCAGCGGCTGTCCAGCGCGGCTCTGATAATCGCGCACCCGCCTGCGCCAGCGTGTTTATCATCGACCCACTCCACGCGACGATTAATTTGTCGTCGCGCAGTGGATGGATGCGCTGCTCGCGCGCTAGGTAAAGTTTCTCGAGTATCTGATCTAACGTTGAATAAAAATCAGTGTCACCAGTCTCGCGCGCACTAACCTCTAGCGAGCGCGATAGCTCGAGTATGTTAGAGCCTTCAAAGTTGCCCAATTCGTCTGGGCCGTAAAGACGGCGCACAAGCTCAAATTCCTCCGCATCAAGCGCGTCACGTAATTCTGCGAGCGACCACGTGAAGAAAACGCCTTCTTCACCCTCGCTGTCGGCGTCGGTAGCCGAATAGAAACCGCCGCTTGGGCGCTGCATGTCGCGCAGAACATAGTCGAGAGTTTGGGTGAGCACACGCAAGAAGAAGGGCTTATGCGTAAGGCGATACGCCTGTAAATAAACGAGCCCAAGCTGCGACTGGTTATAGAGCATTTTTTCGAAATGCGGCACAAGCCATTCTTCATCGACGCTGTAGCGTGCAAAGCCGCCACCAACCTGATCGTAAATGCCGCCGCGCCCCATACCCTCGAGCGCTCGGTCGACAAAGCTAAGGGCATGGGGATCTTGTTCTCGCGCCGCTTGGTCGAGTAAAAATAGGAGCAGAGGCTCCTGCGGAAATTTAGGCGCACCGGCGAGTCCGCCGCGTTCGCGATCTTCGCGTTGGAATAACGCCTGCAGCGTGTTTGCCCGCAGATCTGCATCTAGCTCCTGTACCGCTTGTTTGTCTCCCAGAATTTTTCCGATGCCCTGCTGCATTTGCCGCGCGCTTGCCTCGAGTTCCTCACGCTTGCTGTCCCAGGCGATAACTACTTGCTGCAGAAGCGCGATGAACTGAGCCGCAGGAAAATACGTGGCCCCGAAGAAAGGCTCACCGGTGGGCAGAAGCAGATTCGACATAGGCCAACCGCCCTGTCCGGTCATCAGCTGCACGCCGGTCATATAAACCTCATCGATGTCTGGGTACTGTTCTCGATCCATTTTAATACTAATAAAATGCTCGTTGAGCACAGCGGCGACTTCCGAATTGTCGAAACTCTCGACCTCCATTACGTGACACCAATGGCAGGTCGAATAGCCAATAGATAAGAAAATCGGCTTTCCTGTTGCCTGCGCCGCGGCGAACGCCTCATCGCCCCACGCATACCAATTCACAGGATTGTGAGCATGTTGCAGCAAATACGGCGAGTCTTCTTCGATTAGCCGATTGATGAATACGCCCCGCCCTGATTCGTCGAGATGCTCGGTGCGCTTGTCGTAGCTCCCGTGTTTCGATTCCTCTACTTCCCTGAGGCGTTTTTCTATCTGCTCACTATTCATTAATCCTTTGCCTATTTATTGCCCTCGCATCTTTGACGCTGCAGGCTTCCTCAAAGTCTAGTGACTCATCTAACGCCACTGCTAGTTCTCTGTGCCAACCAAGTGCAGAGAAGGCTATAAAATAAAATATAATAAAATCAATTGTTTATTGCTATTTCCCGCCAAAGAAATAGTGGTACAGACACCTTTTATTTCCATCTGCTGCAACAAAATCCCCTGCAATGCGTTCTAGTTAAGCAGATTACATTGTTTCTGCGCATGTAATCTTCTATGCCCTACTTGGTGCCCCTGCGTGCAGGGGCATTTTTTTTAGCTACTGCTAGCCCGTAAATTCCCATCCATGATAGCGTCTCTCTCACCAAAGATAACAAGTCGAGTGACAAAATTGGCCGCGTCCGCTATTTTCAATCTCATTCTGCTCACTCATTCGATTTTCGGAGAAGCCAATGCGACAAGGAAAAAACAGCGCCACTGCCCTCATCATTGCGATTATGCTCGGCGGTTTTGCGACTACGGGCTACGCTGATCATCACGGCGGCAGCCACTCAAGCCTCGAGGCGCTTGCGACTGGCGCTCATAGATCAGCGGCGAATATCCTGCGCAACGCCGAGCGCCACCCTGTGGAGACGCTCGAATTTTTCGGACTCGAAGCCAACATGACCGTGATCGAGATTTTACCTTCGACGGGCTGGTACACCGAAATCATTGCCCCCTACGTGCGCGATCAAGGAAAGTTCTACGCGGCGCATTTCTCGCCTAATGCGAGCCTGTCTTACATGGCGCCAAATCTGCGTAACTTCGAAGCCAAAATGAGTTCCGATCCGGCGCTCTATGGCAAAGTCACTGTTCGCCACCTAAACCCACCTCATGAAATAGTGATCGCCCCAGCCGAAAGCGCTGACATGGCACTGACGTTTAGAAATGTGCACAACTGGGTCATGGCCGATCAGCAGCATGAATTTTTTGCGACTTTCTTTGCAGCACTCAAGCCAGGGGGTATTCTCGGAATAGTCGAGCATCGCGCCAAAGCCGATGCCGGAATGGAGGTTATGCGCACCTCTGGCTATGTTACCGAAGCCTATGTCAAAGAATTAGCCGAGGCGGCAGGCTTCGAATTCGTCGCTAGCAGCGAGGTCAACGCCAATCCTAGCGACCCGACTGTGCATCCACGCGGCGTCTGGACTCTGCCACCAAACTTTCGCATGGGCGATGAGGACAGAGAAAAGTATGCTGCTATCGGCGAAAGCGATCGCATGACGCTCAAGTTCAGAAAACCTCTCTAAGGTGAGCAAGCAACCGATCTGCCTCATTGTCGGCGCCGGCGACTATATAGGCGCGGCCATCGCCAAGCGTTTCGCCGCGGGTGGTTTTACCGTCTGTCTCGCGCGCCGCGGTGGCGAGAAAAACGCGGGGCTGGTCGCCGAAATAGAAGCGGCGGGTGGCAAAGCACACAGCTACTCGCTCGATGCACGCGAAGAGGAGCAAGTAATCGCTTGCATAGACTCGATCGAATCTGAAAGAGGCGCACTCGACATCGTCATTTTTAACGTCGGTGGCAATGTTAATTTCCCGCTGCTTGAAACAACCGAACGCGTTTTTCGCAAAGTCTGGATGATGGCTTGTCTCGGTGGTTTCCTAACGGGACGTGAGGCGGCTAAACACATGCTCCCACGCGGCCATGGGTCTATTTTTTTTACCGGTGCCACAGCGAGTATTCGCGGAGGAACAGGCTATTCTGCCTTTGCATCGGCGAAGTTTGGCCTGCGCGCACTCGCGCAGAGCATGGCGCGTGAGTTAGGCCCCAAGGGCATTCACGTTGCTCATCTCATTATCGATTCGGGCGTCGATACCGAATTTGTCCGTCAGCGCATCAGCGCCGCGGGCGGCGATCCAGACTCGCTGGCACCCGATACCCTCATGCGACCCGAATCGGTTGCCGAAGCCTACTGGCAGCTACACAGCCAAAGCCGTGATGCGTGGACTCACGAATGTGACATACGGCCATTTGCCGAAAAATTTTAAGGAAAACCTATGAACCTACGCGTCGAATTTCACTACGACTTTGGCAGCCCAAACGCCTATCTGAGCCATCGAGTTCTGCCTAGCATTGCAGAAAGGACGGGGGTAGAGATTCACTATGTACCGGTATTGCTGGGCGGCATATTTAAGTCGACCAATAATCGTTCGCCCATGGAGCAATTTGCGGACGTACTGAACAAACCGGAGTATCAGGCGAAAGAGACGCTACGTTTTCTCATGAGACACGACATCACCGAGCTCGTTCGTAATCCTCATTTTCCGGTTAATACTATTTCGATGATGCGTGGTGCGGTTTTTGCGCAGGGCAAAGAGTGGGAGGCTCAGTATATAGATGCGCTGTTTAAGGCGATGTGGGAACGCGGACTGAATATGGCAGACCCAGAACAGATCGGCTCGGTGCTCACCGAGGCAGGCTTGCCTGTGGCTGAGATCTTGGCGGCAATTAGCGATCCGGACGTAAAGCAAGGGCTTATCGACAACACGGCAAACTCCGTCGCGCGCGGAAATTTTGGTTCACCGAGTTTCTTCGTCAACGAAGAACTTTTCTTCGGCAAGGACAAACTCCGTGATCTAGAGGAAGAGATTGTTAGCAAACTTGGCTAGCGCACACTCGCCCTATCGAATATTCGCACAAGCTCGACGGCTGCGCCAAAGGAGTCGGGCTCGATCTGCATCTCAATGCGCAGCCGCGCACCATCTTCTATGAGCGTGTAGGTTTCGAGCGTAAAGCCGCCATCGCGCGGCCGTGACTCGACGACCAACGCATTTCCGTTCCAGTTTGCAAAGGAGAAGTCTTCGGCTCCCTCTTCGTAAAAAGAGTTCGCTGTGGTGCGCCTACGACGACCATCGCTGTGAAACAGGCGCACGAAATTGTCGGCATACTCGAAGCGAAGCTCCGGCTCCGCGATAGCAATAAAGAGAACGTCATCGTAGGAAATACGATCGTAGAGCTCCTGTTCGGCAGGGCCACCGCGGTAGAAGTCTTCAGGTCTTTTACGCAGGAAACGGCGCTTCACTTTGCCACCGGCTTCCTTGATTGCCGCCTCAACTGCATCATCGGTGTTGTCGCTGAGACTCTCATTAATTACCCAGCTGCCGTTAAACGCTTCGGCGCGCGCAGCATTCACCCGCGTGAGTTCCTGTGATTTAGCCTGCGCTAAACTCACTTCAGCGCCGAAGAGACAACAGCAACAAACGGCAATCAATAAAGCATGCCGACTGATCGAGCCTTTTCCCCTCATATTGCCTTACCTCCAATGCGCTTAAAAGGCGTGCTATCCCGCACGAAAACCTTACCTGCAAACAGTAACAGAACGAATAGGCCGATGAAATAAAGAGGGAAAGCTGGCAAGGCGCCAATGAAAATTTCGTCCTCCGAACCGTCTGGCATTCCACTACGCAGACTCGCGACCAATCCGGTGTAGAACACACTCGCAATGCCTAATCCTAAATTGAGCGCGAGTCCGCGAAAGCTAAGCACCGTTGCGCGCAGATCTGATTCGACCATACGATTAAGATAGTAGCTCGACTGAAATTGCACCATACCGAGCACCGAAAATGAGGCGATAGCAAACACAAGCCCAATCCAGGGTATCGCAAAGCTCGCCCCAAAAAGCCCAAGCAGCAAAAGCCCTGACAGAGACAAAAAGTTAGTCAGGGGCACCTGCGTAGTCACCAAAAAACGCGAAAGACGTGCGTTGGCGATACTAATCAGAGACACGCCAGCGCCAATAAATCCAAAAAGCGAGACGGGAATATCGATCACTCGGTAATACTCACTCGCAAGCACTACAAACTGCCGCGCCACGCTGTCGAGCATCAGGGCGGCGAGAATAACAAACAATACGAAACGATGACCTAGCGTCCAGCTCGCCGCCACACCTATTTGCTTGAACGGGCGAGCGAGTCTCATCAAGAGGCTCGTATCCTGCGCCTGTGTCTCCCTAAGCGCTGACAGCCTTTGCTTGTCGATGTCATAAAATCCAATCGCGATAAAGAAAACGACAACCGAAGACACCAGCGTGAATATCACCGGCAGCCGAATAACCGAGGTTTGTGCGAGGCTCAAATTTGAGTCCAGCGAGCCGAGCACACCGTTGACCACAGTTGCGTCGTAGATCAACCCGCCTGTGATCATCGAGACAAAAAATCCAACAGACACAAACCGCGTCGTCCGCTCTAAGAAGTGAGCCCATTGGTCTTCGCGGCCCAATGCTTTCAGCGAATCGTAAGCAAGCGCCTCGTCGGCCCCGC